>DASXLB010000047.1 GCA_036496585.1 Vicinamibacterales bacterium | reverse complement strand
TACTCTCTGTTGCTTATCGGGAATCAGCGCATCCCATAGTGTGGGCCTCGGCTCTCCGCTGATCCGCGTGGGACTCGCGACCGACCAATCCGCGGGACGCCGGCACCCGCGTCAAAACGCCCGGCACTCGATATCGATACCAGGAGGACTCGCAAGGCATGGCGAACGTAGAAGAGATTCCCGGACCCGCGAGAAGCAGTGCCGGGACGCTGGACCGCGGCGAACGTGGCGCAGACCGCGGAGGGGTGAAAGCCCTGCCTCGCGACGACGATGCCCAAGTCGACCCGGAAGAGTACAAGCAGCTGCTCAACGTCTACGATAACAGCTTCCGGAACATCGCGGAAGGCGAGGTCGTCAAGGGCACGGTGCTGAAAGTGACGGCGTCGGAAGTCATCGTCGACGTCGGTTACAAGTCCGAAGGCATCATCGCCATCGGCGAGTTCCTCGACGAGGCGGGACAAATCACCGTCGAAGCCGGCGACATCGTCGACGTGCTGCTCGAGCGGACCGAAGATCGCGAAGGCTACGTCGTCCTCTCGCGCGAAAAAGCCGAGAAGATGAAGATCTGGGACGAGGTCGAGAAGGCCTACACCGAGCGCAAGGTCGTCATCGGCCGCGTCATCGAGCGCATCAAGGGCGGCCTGGCGGTTGACATCGGCGTCCGCGCGTTCCTCCCCGGCTCGCAGATCGACGTCCGTCCCGTCAGGAACCTCGACGCCCTGCGCGGCCAGGAACTGCGGATGCGCGTCATCAAGGTCAACAAGAAGCGCGGCAACATCGTCCTCTCGCGCAAGGTGCTCCTCGAGGAGGAGAACGCCGAGAAGAAGAAGCACACGCTCGACACGCTGGCCGAGGGCAAGGTCCTCCGCGGCGTGGTCAAGAACATCACCGACTACGGGGCGTTCATCGACCTCGGCGGCATCGACGGCCTGCTCCACATCACCGACATGTCGTGGGGCCGCGTCACCCATCCGTCGGAGATCTTCCAGGTCAACCAGGACATCGACGTCATCGTCCTGAAGTACGACCCGGCGACCGAGCGCGTCTCGCTCGGCCACAAGCAGCTGCACAACGATCCGTGGTCGAACGTGATCGAGCGCTATCCGGTCGGCGCGCGGCTGTCGGGCAAGGTGGTCAGCCTGACCGACTACGGCGCGTTCGTCGAGCTCGAGCCCGGCGTCGAAGGGCTGATCCACGTCAGCGAGATGTCGTGGAGCAAGCGCGTCAAGCACCCGTCGAAGATCCTCAACGTCGGCGACGGCGTCGAGACGATGGTGCTCGGCGTCGATCCGGGCGCGCGCCGGATCTCGCTCGGCCTCAAGCAGGTCGAGAGCAATCCCTGGCACGAGCTGTCGGAGAAGTATCCGATCGGCACGACGATCACCGGCAAGGTGCGCAACCTGACCGAGTTCGGCGCGTTCGTCGAGGTCGAGGAAGGCATCGACGGCCTGATCCACATCTCCGACATGTCGTGGAGCAAGCGGCTGAAGCACCCGTCGGAGGCGCTCAAGAAGGGGGACACCGTCGAGGCGATGGTGCTCAACATCGACGCCGAGAACCAGCGGCTGTCGCTCGGGCTCAAGCAGCTGCAGACCGATGTCTGGGACGAGTTCTTCCAGCAGCATCATGTCGGCGACACCATCGAGGGGAAGATCGCGCGGATGACGAACTTCGGCGCGTTCGTCGAGCTGGTGGAAGGGATCGAGGGGTTGATCCACGTCAGCGAGTTCGACGACTCCCATCAGAAGGGGAAGGACGGCAAGCTCGATCTGCAGGTCGGCGAGAGCTACCAGATGAAGATCATCAAGCTGATCCCGTCGGAGCGGAAGATCGGCCTGTCGATCCGGGCGCTCAAGAACGAGGAGTTCCGCGCCGACTGGGAGGCCTATTCCGAGTCGAGCGGCCGGCCGGAAGCGACGCTGGGCGATCACTTCAAGCATCAGCAGTGAGCCGGGACTGACGGTGCTAAAGGTGCTAAAGGTGCTAAAGGTGCCAACGGTGCAAAGGGTGCTGGTGCGAAGGGCGCCAGGGGTGCGCAGCATCAGCCCCCTCGGCGCCTCCGGCACCACCAGCACTGCTGGCACCAGCACCGTCGGCACCCTTCGCACCTTTAGCACCTTTCGCACCAGCACCTTCAGCACCCTCGGCACCCCCAGCACCAGCACCCGTGGCACCCCCAGCACCTTTAGCACCCTGAGCACCGGGAGCGACCAAAGGGAGCGACCATGAATACCGGCAGCATGACCAAGGCGGAGCTCGTCGAAGAAGTCTCGCGTGTTTCCGACCTGACCAAGAAGCATTCCGAGGTCATCGTCGACACGGTCTTCAAGAGCATCATCGACGCGCTGCATCGCGGCGAGAAGATCGAGTTGCGCGGATTCGGCAGCTTCCGTCTGCGGCGCCGCGAGCCGCGCAAGGGACGCAATCCCAAGACGGGGGACAAGGTGGACGTGCCGCCTAAGAAGGTCCCCTACTTCAAACCCGGCAAAGAGCTGAAGGAGCTGATCAACCGCGAGCCAGAGGCGCCCCAGGCGCCGCCGGCTGCGAGCGGATCGGATCTCGCCGGAGTCTAGCGTGGAGCACTTGTGGAGCCCTTGGCGGCTGGCCTACATCACGGGCAAGGCCAGCGCCGGGGGCTGCGTGTTCTGCGCCGCCCTCGCGAGCGGTGAGGGCGACCCGCTGATCGTGCACCGCGGCCGCGCCTGTTTCGTCATTCTCAATCTCTTTCCTTATAACAACGGTCACCTCATGGTGATCCCCAACCGGCACATCGCGAGCCTCCGCGCCGCCACGACAGGGGAGCGCGCGGAGCTCGTCGAGCTGGCGTCGGTCGCGGAAGCGGCGCTGACCGAGATCTATCAGCCCCAGGGGCTGAACATGGGGATCAACCTGGGCAGCCCGGCCGGCGCCGGCATTCTCGATCACGTTCACCTGCACGTCGTGCCGCGCTGGGCCGGCGACACCAGTTTCATGAGCGTCGTCGGGCAGACGCGCGTCCTCCCGGAGGAACTGCCGGAGACGGCGGCGCGACTGCGCCCGGTCTTCGCGCGGATCGCGGACTCGTCGCCAGAGTGACAGTACGGAGACGCCGAGCCGCGAGGCAGAGCCGTTTCCAGGGATCCCCACCAAAGTCAGACGACCGTCACCGGCGCTGATCGGAACTGCGGGTGCGCCCCCTTCCGCACGCGCCGGACCAGAGAGATGCTTGCATTCCGGATTGTCTATGCCACACTCTACACATGAAACGCACGAATCTTGTGCTTGACGCGGCCTTGCTCGAGGAGACGCTGAAGATCAGCGGCGAGCGCACCTACTCGGCCGCCGTGCAGCGGGCGATGCAGGAGTTCGTCCGGCGCTCGAAGGCGCGGCGGATCCTGGATCTGGCAGGCAGCGGCGCCTGGGAAGGCGATCTGGCCATGATGCGCGGGGATCGATCGGCATACGGAAAGAAGCGGCGTGATCCTCGTTGACTCATCCGCCTGGATCGAGGTGTTCCGCAAGCCGCCGCGCCTGAGGTTGGAGGAGATCGTCGACTTCGACGAGATCGTCACCTGCCTGCCGGTCGTCCAGGAAGTGCTGCAGGGATTTACGGGCGACCTGGCGTTCCGCACTGCGCGCGAGGCGATGCTGGCGTTCCCCATGGTGGAGTCGCCGGTTGGCGAGCGCGTCTATCTGGACGCAGTCGATCTGTATCGACGGGCGCGGCGGGCGGGGATCACGGTCCGCTCCGGGGTGGACTGCCTCATTGCGGCCTGCGCCATCCGCCACGGTCTGACCGTGCTGCACAACGACCGCGACTATCCCGCCCTCGCGCATGTCTCCGAATTGCTGGAGCGGCAGATTCCCCGATAGCGCCAACGCCGGCACGCCGGGGGATAATGGTTCCGTGATTCTCGACTTCGACGCGCACCAGATCGCCTACCAGGGCGAGATCGCAGCGTTTGCGGCCGCGGCGATCGCCCCCCGCGCGCAGTCGATCGACGACACCGACGAGTTTCCTCGCGATCTCGTGCAGGCGATGGCCTCCCGCGGCCTGCTCGGCGTCACGATTCCGCGCGAGCAGGGGGGCGCCGGACTCGACTACGTCAGCTACGCGCTGGCGCTCGAGGCGCTCGCGGCGGCGAGCGCGGTCGTGTCGGTCATTGCCAGCGTCAACAACTCACTCGTCGCCGAGCCGATCGCGCGGTTCGGGTCGGCGTCGCAGAAGGCGACGTGGCTCGGCCGCCTCGCGTCGGGCGCGATGCTCGGCGCGTTCGCTCTGTCGGAAGAACAGGCCGGATCGGACGCTGCCAACCAGCAGACCGTCGCGCGGCTCGACGGCCACGGTTACGTGCTCAACGGACGGAAGGTCTGGGTGGCGAACGCGGCCGCGGCGGATCTCGCCATCGTGTTCGCCGCGACTCAGCCCGGCAGCCGCGGCCGCGGCGTCGGCGCGTTTCTCGTGCCGCTCGACGCGCCGGGGATCGTCCGCGTGCCGGCCGGCGACGCGCTCGGCGTGCGCGGACTTGGCTGCATGAACCTCGAGCTGAAGGAAGTGGTCGTCGGCCCCGACGCGATGCTCGGCGGCCCAGCCGACGGATTCCACGTCGCGATGTGGGCGCTCGACGGCGGCCGCGTCGCCATCGCGGCGCAGGCGCTCGGTGTGGGCCAGGCGGCGCTCGATGCGGCGCTCGGCTACGCCAAGCAGCACGAGGCATTCGGCCAGCCGATCGCGAACTTCCAGGCGATTCAGTGGATGCTGGCCGACAGCGCGACCGAGCTCGACGCCGCGCGGATGCTGATGCTCAAGGCCGCCGACGCCAGAACCCGCAGCGACCGGCCCACCCTCGAGGCGGCGATGGCCAAGCTCGCCGCGTCCGAGGCGGCACACCGCGCCGCCGATCGGGCCATGCAGATCTTCGCCTCGCACGGCTACCGGCGCGGATCGGTGATCGAGCGGCTGCTCCGCGACGTCCGCGCGACGGAGATTTATCAGGGCACTTCGGAAGTGCAGCGCATGGTGATCGCGGAGCAGATTCTCTAGCGCTTGGCGTCCGGCGGGCGCCCTTCCGGGGCCTCGCCGGCGCTCAGGTCACGAGCGCGCCGCCGCGGCGCCTCACTTGACCGGCAGCATGAGATGCTCGTACGGCGTTCCCGCCCACATCACGTACGGCCCGGTCGGATCTGCCTTGGCGTCGTGGACGTACCCCGAGGTCATGCCCTTGCCGCCGACGATCATGACGTGCGGCCCGGTCGTGACCCAGTTGTTGGTCGGCGTTGCCTTCTCCGCGAACGGATCGGTGTTGCTGGCGCCGCTGTCGCCCGCCAGCATGTAGACGAAGCCGATCTTGTCTCGCGGCGGATCTTTCTTGTTCATGTAGGCGTCGAACCACGCCATCGCATTCTGGTCGGCGCACATCGCGTCTGGTCCCGGCCCCGCGACCATGCAGGTGAAACCGTTGGTGCCCTTGCGAATCGTGCGCATGTTCATCTTCTCATCCATGCCCACGATGGTGGCGTCCTTGCCGATCGAGGCGGGCGCCGCCGAGATCGCCTTCTTGATCGCGGCGGCGTCCGACGGCGCGGCGGCAGGCGCGGCTTTCTTCGCCGCCGCCTTCTTGTCCTGGGCGACGAGTACGCCGCCGGCGCACCCCATCACGGTACACACGACAATGATTGCCACTCTCATCCGAACCTCCTTCGCTGTTGCCGAACGGCGGATAGTAGCAGGAACGGCGGCGAAATCAGCCGAGGATCTGCTTGGCGATCGTCTGCAGCTGCAGGTTTGAGGTGCCCTCGTAGATCTGGCCGATCTTCGCGTCGCGGTACAGCTTCTCGACCGGATACTCCTTGACGAAGCCGTTGCCACCGAACAGGTTCACGGCGAGCGAGGCGACCCGCTCGGCGACCTCTGACGCGAGGATCTTGCAGATCGCCGCCTCGGTGAGAAACGGCCTGCCGGCATCGCGCAGCCGCGCCGCGTTGTAGACGGTGAGCCGCGCCGCTTCCACGTCGACCGCGGCGCGCGCGATCTGGTGCTGCACGGCCTGGAACTCGGCGATCGCCCGGCCGAACTGCTTGCGCTCTCTCGTGTATTTGATCGTGTGATCGAGCGCGGCCGCGGCGAGGCCGAGCATCTGCGCGCCGATGCCGATCCGTCCCTCGTTCAGCGTCTCGATGGCCGTCTTGTAGCCCTTGCCGACCTCGCCGAGGACGTTGGCCCTCGGCACGCGGCAGTCCTCGAGAATCAGCTCGCAGGTGCTGCTGGCCCGGATGCCGAGCTTGTCCTCCTTCTTGCCGACGCTGAACCCGGGGAACCCGCGCTCGACGACGAACGCGGTGATGCCGCGGTAGCCGGCGCCGGGATCGACCGTGGCGAAGACGAGGAAGATGTTGGCCTCGTTGCCGTTGGTGATCCACAGCTTGCGGCCGCTGACCACATAGGCGTCGGCATCCTCGCGGGCGCGGGTCGTCAACGCGAACGCGTCGCTGCCCGAACCGGCCTCCGACAGGGCGTAGGCGCCGACGTCCGTCGCGGCCAGCCGCGGCAAGTAGCGGCGCTTGATCTCCTCGCTCCCCCAACGCAGGAACGCGTTGATGACCAGCGTGTTCTGCACGTCGACCAGCACGCCGATCGAGGGGTCGACGCGCGAGAATGCCTCGACCGCGAGCACGGAATGGAAGAAGCTGGCGCCGGCGCCGCCGTAGCTCTCGGGAATCTCGATCCCCATGACTCCGAGCTCGAACATCCGGTCGATCAACGTGCGCGGAATCTTCGCGTGGTCGTCCATCTCGCGCACCAGCGGCCGCACCTGAGCTTCGGCGAACTCGCCGACGCTGCCGCGGAAGATCGCCTCGTCTTCGGCAAGGACCGTCAATGGCTGGGCGCGCGCGATCGTCTGTTCCGCCATGATCGGGATGTTATCATCGGGCTATGCGAGTGTACGCTCTCCTCGCGGCCGGCCTGCTTATCGCGCAGGCCCAGCAACCGCCATCCCCGCCGCCGGCGACGCCGCCGGCAGCCGCGCAGACGCCGCAGCCGCAGCGTCCGGTGATCCGCAGCGGCATCAACTTCATCAGTGTCGACGTCATCGTCACCGACAAGAAGACCGGCGAAGTCGTCCTCGACATGAAACCGGACGATTTCGAGGTCCGCGAGGACCGCCGTCCGCAGAAGGTCGAGAGTTTCGACGTCGTCAAGATCGACGAGCTGACGCGAAGCTACCAGCCGAAGGAGATCCTGAACGAGTCGGACCAGGAGCTCGAGGCGAAGAAGCCGGACGTGCGGCTGTTCATCATGCTGCTCGACGACTACCACGTCCGCCGCGGCAACGACATGGTCGTCCGACAGCCGCTCGTCGATTTCGTCAACCTGCTCGCGCCGCAGGACATGATGGCGATCATGTATCCGCTGACGCCGGCCAGCGCCCTGACCTTCACGCGCAACAAGGCGTCGCTCATCTCGGCGATCGAGCACTTCGAGGGGCGCAAGGGAGACTACCTGCCGCGCAACGAATTCGAGGAGAAGTACGCCTACTACCCGACGGTGCAGGTGGAGTCGGTCCGCAACGACGTCACCATGGGGGCGCTGCGCGCCGCCGCGGCGCAGCTCGGCTCCATGCGTGAGGGGCGCAAGCAGCTGGTGTTCGTCAGCGAAGGCTTCACCGCGAACCTGCCGCTGCAGCTCTCGAATCCGATCGCCGCGATGCCCGGCGTCGGCAACACCGCGCGTCCTGGCCAGGACGTCACCGACCAGCGGGCGCAGACCGAGCAGTTCTTCACGTCGGTCGATCTGATCGACCGGCTGAAGGACGTCTACGAGATGTGCAACCGCAACAACACGTCCATTTATGCCGTCGATCCCCGCGGGCTGGCGGTGTTCGAGTACGACGTGAGCGAAGGCGTCAGCCTGCAGACCGATCGCACCAACCTCCAGTCGACCACCGACTCGCTGCGCGTCCTGGCCGACAACACCGACGGCCGGGCCATCGTCAACCGCAACGACCTCGGCAAGGCGATGAAACAGATCATCCGGGACGCGAGCGGCTACTACCTGCTCGGCTACACCTCGGTGACCGCGCCGACCGACGGCAAGTTCCACACGATCGACGTCCGCGTGAAGCGGCCCAACGTCGAGGTGCGTTTCCGCAAGGGATACTGGGCCTACACCACCGACGACGCCGCCAGGGCGAGCGCGGGCCCGAGGACCGAAGCGAAGCCGGAGGTGACCAACGCGCTGAACACGATCGTCGATCCGGCGCGCGAGCACAAGGCGCGTTTCTGGACGGGGACCGACCGCGGCGGGAACGGCCAGGATCTCGTCACCTTCGTCTGGGAAGCATTGCCCTCGAAGGGCGGGAGCACCGCGGCGCGCGTGCAGTTGACCGCGACCGCCGCCGACGGCCGCCCGATCTTCCGCGGCCGCATCCCCGACTCGGACGCGCCGATGGTGGCGCCGGCGCCCGGCAACCCCGACATGCCGGTGGCCGCGGAGCTGCCGGCGGCGAGCGCGTCGTTCAATGCGCCGCCCGGACAGATCGACCTGAAGATCGTCGTCGAGGACGACAGCGGACAGGTGATCGACTCGACCACGCAGTCGGTCACGGTGCCGGACTACGCACAGACCCAGGTGTCGTTCAGCACGCCACGCGTCTACCGCGCCCGCACGGCGCGCGAGGCGCTCCAGATCCGCAACTACGCGGACGCGCGTCCGATTACTTCGCGCGAGTTCAGCCGCGGCGAGCGCCTGCTGGTCCGCCTCGACGCCTACGCGACTGGGGGCGCCAAGCCGGAGGTGACCGCGAAGTTGTTGAATCGTGCGGGTACGTCGATGGCCGACGTGCCGATCCAGGCGGCTGACGGCAAGCCGTATCTGATCGATTTTCCGCTCGCGTCGCTGGCGGCCGGCGAGTACATCATCGAGATCGACGCCAAGAGCGCTTCAGGGACGGCCCAACAAATGATCGGGTTCCGGGTGGGATCGTAGCCGGGTCTGGAGACCCGCCCTCCACCTGACCGAGGTCCGGAGCAATCCGTCGGACCGACTATCTGTAGACGGGACCTCGCGGTCCGCCATCAACTCTGCCGCAGCGCGATCGAGGGATCGACGCGCGCGGCGCGTCGGGCTGGGACGTAGTTGGCAAGCGCCGCCGAAGCCAGCAGTACTGCGACGGCGATGCTCCA
The DNA here is from genome assembly GCA_036496585.1 of Vicinamibacterales bacterium. NCBI lineage: Bacteria > Pseudomonadati > Acidobacteriota > Vicinamibacteria > Vicinamibacterales > Vicinamibacterales bacterium. Next base: position 31,196 of record DASXLB010000047.1, on the reverse strand, counting down.
GGCGAGCGGGTCGCCGGCGCCGACGCCATACAGGGCGGCGGCGATCGCACGCGCCGCGACGAACGCCAATAGCAGTCCGGCGACGATCCCCGCCGCTGCCAGCGCCAGGCCCTGGCGCATGACCATCGCCAGCACGCCCCCCGGCGCCGCGCCCAGCGCCATCCGGATCCCGATTTCGCGCGTCCGCCGGCCGACGGCATACGCGACGACCCCGTAGAGTCCGATTGCGGCGAGCAGTGTCGCGATGACGCCGACCAGCACGATCGTCTGCGCGGCGATCCGCGCCGGCAGCAGCGCCGCGCTCACCTGGCCGTCCATCGTCTGACTGTCGAGGAAGACGGTGTTCGGCTCGAGCACGAGAATTTCGCGCCGCATCGCCGCCAGCAGCGCCGCCGGATCGCCGCCGGTGCGCGCGAGCAGGACCTCGCCGGTCGAGGGCTGCTGTGAGAGCGCGTACTGAATGTAGGGCGTGGGCGCCTCCCCGACGGTGTCGACCTTGTACGTGGCCGACACGCCGACCACGACATAGTCGGTCCCGCCGTTCGACGGTGTATGGAAGTGGTGCCCCAGTCCGTCGGTGCCGGGCCAATAGCGGCGCACGAATGCTTCGTTCACGATCGCGACCTTCGCCGAACGCGGCGTGTCGCCGTTGTTGAAGGTGCGGCCGCGCAGCAGCGGAATCGACATCGTGTCGAAGTAGTGCTCGTCAACCCAGGTCGCGTCGATCGAGACGCCGCGCTCGTCGACGATGCCCTGGCCGGGGAAGGTGACGGTGTTGCGGTTGTAGTTGATCGCCAACGGCTGCCGCACGACCCGCGACACCGACTGCACGCCGGGAAGCGTCGCGGTGCGCTCGGCGGCGCGCCGCATCAGCGCCGTCGCCTTCGTCTCGTCGTAGCCGATCAGCCCGAGCTCGGTCCCGAGCACCGCCAGTCCGTTCGCCCGGAAGCCGAGATCGACCCGCTGCGCGCGAAGGATGCTATGGGTGAGGAGACCGGCCGTCACCAGGAGCACCAGCGTGACGGCGGTTTGCAGCACGACCAGGCCGTCGCGAAGCGTCCAGCGGCGTCCGACTCGCTGCACCATCGCGTCGCCCTTCAGATCCGAAACCAGGTCGGCGCGGGTGGCGCGCGCCGCCGGCGCCAGCCCGGCCAGGAGTCCCGCCGCGGCGGCAATCGCGATCGTGAAGGTGAGCACGCGCGCGTCGATGTGCAGCGACACCGCGACCGGAATCGGAATCGGCAGTGGCAGCGCGGCGATGACCTGGATGGCGACCGCGGCCAGCGTCACGCCGACGATCGCGCCGAGCCCGCCCAGGACGACACTCTCGGTCAGCAGCTGCCGCATCAGGCGCCGGCGGCTGGCGCCGATGGCGAGTCGGATGCCGATCTCGCGGCGGCGGCCCGAGGCGCGCGCCAGCAGCATGTTGGCGACGTTGGCGCACGCGACGACCAGCACGAGCGCGATCGCCACCATCAGCCCAGCGGCGATCGGCCGCAGCGCCTGGTCGGCCTGGGGGTGAATCCGCACGTTCATGGCCGTCACGACCGGCCGCTGCTGGTTGGTTTTCGGGTATTCGGCGGCGAGCTGCTTCATCAGCAGCGACATCTCGGCCTGCGCGCGCGCCCCTGTCTCGCCATCCTTCAGGCGTCCCTTCGCGAACAGCCAGCGCTGCCCGCGGCGATCGAGACGCGTGGTGCCGCTCGGCGACGGCACGACGTCCTGGATGCCGGCCGGTTCGACGTCCTCGACCCAGCCAATCGCTGTCCACACCTCCGGCTGCAGCATCGGGACCATGCCGGTGAAGGCCGCCGGCGCGACGCCGACGATCGAATAGGGCTGGCCGTGGATCAACAAGGTTCGACCGGTCACGCCTGGATCGCTGCCGAAATCGCGCCGCCACGAGACGTAGGAGAGCACGGCCGCGCGCGGCGCGCCGCGGCGATCGTCTTCCGGCAGGAGCGTGCGGCCGATGGCGGCGTTCACGCCAAGCACCTGGAAGTAGTTCCCGCTGACGACTTCTCCGAGCGCCATCCGCGACCGATCGCCGGCCTTGACCGCGGCGATCGACGGGCTATACCCGACCAGGCCGCTGAAGACGGTGCTCTTCGTCTGGAAATCGAGGAAGTCGGGATAGGAGTTGGTCGAATAGGTGTCGCCGTCGGCTGCCTTCGTGTAGACATCGACCAGGCGCTCGGGATGCACGACCGGCAGCGGCCGGAAGAGCAGCGCGTCGACGATGGAGAACAGCGCGGAGTTGAAGCCGATGCCGATGCCGAGGGACAGGATGGCGACCGCCGAGAAACCCGGCGAGCGCAGAAGCCACTTCAGCGCATATCGAACGTCAGCCAGCATGCTTCCCACATACGTCGGGGATTCGGCGTTTGTTCGAATTCGGACAGTTGTAAATGACGAATTACGACGGCGCAGCTACGCGTACATGCCGCGAAGCCTGGTAACGGTAGCGACGCGGTTGATAGCGACGATATAGGCGGCGGTGCGGAGGTCGGTCTTGTAGCGCAGCGACATCCCCAGCACGTCGCTGAACGCCTCGATCATCTTGTCCTCGAGCCGCTTGTTCACTTCCTCTTCCGTCCAGAAGTAGCCGTGGCGATCCTGGACCCACTCGAAATACGACGTGGTCACGCCGCCGGCGTTGGCGAGGATATCGGGGATGACGAACACGCCCCGGTCGTGCAGGTGCTTGTGCGCTTCGGGCGTCGTCGGGCCGTTGGCGCCTTCGGAGATGATCCGGGCCTTGATCGAGGGCGCGTTGTCCATCGTGATCTGGTTCTCGAGCGCCGCCGGCACCAGGACGTCGACGTCGAGGCCGAAGAGCTTCGCGTTGTCCAGCTTGTCGCCACCGGGAAAGCCGTCGATCGTGCGGTGCTGCTGCGAGTATTCGATCAGCTTCGCAATGTCGAGCCCGGCGTCGTTGTAGACGCCGCCCTTCCAGTCGGTGACGGCGACGATCTTCGCGCCGATCTTCGCCAGCAGATCCGCCGAGACGGAGCCGACGTTGCCGAAGCCCTGCACCGCAACCGTCGCGCCCGTGATGGCGATCCCCAGGTGCTTCGCGGCTTCGCGGGTGACGATCATCACGCCGCGTCCGGTCGCCTCCCGGCGTCCGAGCGAGCCCCCCATCTCGATCGGCTTGCCGGTCACGACCGCCGTCGACGTATGGCCGACGTGCATGGAATAGGTGTCCATGATCCAGGCCATGATCTGGTCGTTGGTGTTGACGTCGGGTGCGGGCACGTCCTTCTCAGGGCCGATGGCGTCGACGATCTCCGCCACGTAGCGGCGGGTCAGCGCCTCGAGCTCCCGGCGCGACAGCCGGTTCGGATCGACGATGATGCCGCCCTTGCCTCCGCCGAAGGGAATGTGCGCGACGGCGCACTTCCAGGTCATCCAGGCGGCGAGCGCCGTCACCTCGTCGAGCGAGACGTTGGGATGGTAGCGGATGCCCCCCTTCGCTGGTCCGAGCGTGATGTTGTACTGCACGCGGTAGCCGGTGAACACTTCGATCTCGCCGTTGTCCATCTGCACGGGGCAGGACACGGTGATCTGGCGCTTGGGATGCGTCAGGACTTTCCAGATGCCCGGGTCGAGGCCGAGGATGCGCGCCGCGCCATCGAACTCCTGGAGCATTGCATTGAAGATGCTTCCGGCTGTTTCCATAACGGTTCACGCTACAGCGGATTTTCAACCCGCGTCAAGATTGGGCGGTCGCCGTCCGGCCGCACCGTCACGCTCCGGGGTGCGCCCAGCGAAGCCGCGCCGGCGGACCGCGCGCTATAATGAGAACTTATGAAAACTGCGGTGGCGCCGCACGAGAAGGACCCGGCGGGGCGGTCCTTCACGACGATTTCCGGGCGGCCGATCGCGCAGGTCTATACCGCCGAGAGTGCCGGCGCGGTCGATCTCGCCGAACCGGGGCAGTTTCCCTACACGCGCGGCATCCACCCGACCGGCTATCGCGGCCGGCTCTGGACGATGCGCCAGTTCGCCGGGTTCGGCACCCCCGAGGAGACGAACCGGCGCTTCAAGGACCTGCTCGCGGCGGGCGGCAGCGGCCTGAGCGTCGCCTTCGACCTGCCGACGCTGATGGGGCGCGATCCTGATCACGAGCTGTCGCTCGGCGAAGTCGGCAAGTGCGGCGTCAGCGTCGTCTCGCTCCAGGACATGGAGCGGCTGTTCGACGGCATCGACCTCGGCCGGATCACGACGTCGATGACCATCAACTCGCCGGCGCCGATGATCTTCGCGATGTACCTCGCCGTGGCCGAGCGGCAGGGGGCTGCCTGGAAGACGCTCTCGGGCACGCTCCAGAACGACATCCTCAAGGAATTCATCGCGCAGAAGGAGTACATCTTCCCGCCGCGCCAGTCGATGCGCCTCATCACCGACATCTTTGCGTTCTGCGCCAAGGAGGTTCCCAAGTGGAACACGATCTCGGTGAGCGGGTACCACATCCGCGAGGCCGGGTCGACCGCGGCGCAGGAACTGGCGTTCACGCTGCGCGACGGCATCGAGTACGTGCAGTATGGGATCGACGCCGGGCTCGACGTCGACAGCTTCGCGCCCCAGATCTCGTTCTTCTTCAACTCCCACAGCGACTTCTTCGAGGAAATCGCCAAGTTCCGCGCCGCCCGCCAGCTGTGGGCCGAGGTCATGCGCGGCCGGTTCAAGGCGAAGAACGAGCGGTCGTGGAAGCTGCGCTTCCACACCCAGACCGCCGGCGTGTCGCTCACCGCGCAGCAGCCCTATAACAATGTGGTGCGCACGGCGTTGCAGGCGCTCGCCGCGGTGATCGGCGGCACCCAGTCGCTGCACACCAACTCGCTCGACGAGGCGCTGGCGCTGCCGACCGCGGCCGCGGCAACGCTGGCGCTGCGCACGCAGCAGATCATCGCCCACGAGAGCGGCGTCACCAACGTCGTCGATCCGCTGGGCGGCTCGTTCTTCATCGAGACGCTGACGCGCGACATGGAGCGCGAAGCGACGGAGTACTTTGACATCATCGACCGCATGGGCGGGATGGTGCAGGCGATCGAGCACGGCTTTCCGCAGAAGGAAATCGCCGAAGCATCGTATCGCTTCCAGCAGGCGGTCGAGGCCCGCGACAAGATCATCGTCGGCGTCAACGACTACGTGCAGGACGACGACACGCCGATCCCGATCCTCTACATCGACGAGTCGACGGCGGAGCGGCAGCTGTCGCGTCTCGAGGATCTCCGCCGGACGCGCGATCGCGACAAGGTAAGGCACGCCCTCGACGTACTGAAGGAGACGGCGCGCGGCACCGGCAACACGATGTACCCGCTGCTCGACTGCGTCCGCGCCTACGCCACTGTCGGCGAAATGTGCGACGCGCTGCGCGACGTCTGGGGCGAGTACGAAGAGGTGCCGCTCATTTAGCTGACTGGTCCATGCAGAGAATCCGAGTCGTCATCGCCAAACCCGGCCTCGATGGTCACGACCGCGGCGCCAAGGTCATCGCGCGCGCGTTGCGCGACGCGGGCATGGAAGTCATCTACACCGGCCTTCGCCAGACGCCAGAGCAGATCGTCGGCGCGGCGCTGCAGGAGGACGCCGACGTCATCGGGATGTCGATCCTCTCGGGCGCCCACATGCACATCTGCCCGCGCGTCATGGAGCTGCTGAGGGACAAGGGTCTCGACGACGTGCTTGTCGTCGTCGGTGGGATCATTCCGGATGTGGACATCCCGAAGCTGCAGCAGATGGGCGTCAAGGGCATCTTTCTGCCCGGCAGCCCGATGCAGCAGATCATCGACTTCATCAACGCGAACGTCCGCCCGCGCGCCGCGGTGTAGGACGTCGGCTTTGCCGGCGCTACTTCAGCCGGTAGAGCCGCGCCTCCTTACCCAGCCAGAGGCCGCTGGCCATCAGTTCCAGTCCGGGCGCGTTGTCGAGCGTTTCGAACGCCGCCGCACAGCGCCAGGGGCGCTCTTCCATCGCGCAGTTGTAGGTGAGATGCGTCGCGCCGGTCTTGCGGAAGTAGTCGAGCGAGGCGGGATCCGGCCAGCGCTTCCAGCCCTCCATCAGGTTCTCGGTGTATTTCGGATAGCCGCTGTAACCGCCAACCAGGCGGGCCCAGTGAAACGTCGAGAAGTACATGTACGTGATCTGCGGATCGGCCGGCAGCTCGACCAGCACCATGTCCGGCGTGACGCGTGAGTAGATTGGCGGGATGCCGGTGGGGATCGGGCCGATGCGCGGATCCATCCGCAGGTCGAACAACACCGCGAGCGCCAGTGCCGCGCAGGCGAACGGGCGCGCACGATCCGGAAGACGTCGAAGCAGGCGCGCGGTACCAGCCGCCCCGAGGAGCACCAGCGCGACCCCGACGATCACGCTGAAGCGCGCCACGACGCGCATGCCGCGATACACCGATGACAGCGAGTACAGCTGGTCGTAGGTCAGGCCGTTCAGGCCGAGCGACCAGTCGAAGGCGAAGGCGCCGGCTACGAGCGCGGCGGCGGTCCCCGCCGAGAGGGGCGGCGCGGCGCCGGCGGCGGCCAGCAGCAGCGTGCCGGTTCCGGGGAAGAGTTCGCGCTCGACCCGGTGCCCGCGTCCCCCCTGCCACCGGTAGGACACTTCGCGGATGTGGGCGTGGCCGTAATCGATCGGCGTCGCGCTGCCGTCCTGCACTTCTTGTCGCTGCCGCTCGCCGCGGATTCCTTTCGCGAGCATGAACGGAATGCCCAACCCGGCAAACGCCGGCAGCGCGATCGCTGCCGCGGCGGCACACGCGGTGATCGTCCGGCGTGACGCGGTCACGCGCCAGCCGAACGCGACGATGGCGAGAAACGGCGCCAGGAACGTGATCAGCATCACGCCGAGGTACATCGACGCCAGCCACTGCAGCGCGATGGCCGCCCCGAATCGCAGCCCGGTCGCCGGCCTCGGATCGGCGAGCATGCGCATGCCGGTGACGACGGCGAGCGGCGCGAACATCACCCAATGGAGCTCGAGGTGGCTGTAGTGCTCGGCCTGGAACGGATACCACGCGCCCAGCAGTCCGGCGACGAGGCCTGCGAAGGGATCGCCGGTCAGCCGCCAGCCCGCGTAGAAGAACGCCAGCCCACACAGCGGGAACGCGACCATCGTCAGCGCGTTGGCGACGATGAGAGGATCGATGCCGGCGAGCACGAACGGCGTGCCGAGCAGCGCCTGCAGGAAGGTCGCATCCGAGAGCGTCAGGGTATAGGGCAACGGATAGAAGATGTTGCCGTCGAACAGGTGCCGCGGGTCGTGTGCGAGCTGGTGCGCGACGCGCGCGATCCGCCAGGCAGAGAACAGGGGATCGCCAGCATCTGGAACCCAGCGCGGGTGCATCAGGTGCGGGACGATCCAGACAAGAGAGCCGGCGACCGCGGCGAGTGCGCAGAGCGTCACCCGCCGCGACCACGCGGCCGGTTCGGCCAGGCGCGTCCGTTCGATCGCGATGGGGGCCGGGTCGGGCAGTGAGATGGCGGGGAACAACCGCGTCTTCCCCCCGAGCCAGGCGCGCAGCAGGATCAGCGCGCCGGCTGCCAGGCACAAGTTGAGAGGGGAGCGGACCGTGACCCGCCAGCCGACGACGGTGAATCGGCCGTGGGCGCCCAGCAGACTGACGAGTGCGGCGGCCGCCGCGGCGACCACCAGAGTGTCAAATAGCGTCAGCCAGCGTGGGGAAAGGCTGGGGCGCGGGACGGGCATGTGTGGGTGCCCGCTCAAGGTATCATGGTGCCGTGCCCCACAAGCTGCTGCTCGCGGATGATTCGGTCACGATCCAGCGTGTCATCGAGTTGACGTTCGCCGACGAGGACGTGCAGGTTATTGCCGTCGGCAACGGCGCCGCCGCGATCGAGCGCGTGCAGCGCGACCGGCCCGACATCGTGCTGGCCGACGTCGGCATGCCGGAGCGGGACGGCTACGAAGTCGCGGCGTTCATCAAGGGCACGCCGAGTTTCGCTCACATTCCGGTGGTGCTCCTGACCGGCGCGTTCGAGCCGGTCGACGAGCAGCGGGCGCGGGCGGTCGGCTGCGACGGCGTGCTGGTCAAGCCATTCGAGCCGCAACTCGTCATCACCCGTGTGAAGGATCTGCTGGCTGGCAGGCAGCCGCCGGGGATGTGGAGCGGTCAGCCTGCGGCGCAGGGGCCTATCCGGCAGCCCTCCTCCGGCCCTGCCGGTGACCTCCGCAGCGCCCCCGCGCCGACGCCGCATGGCGATTCGCTCGAAGCGTATTTCGATCACCTCGACGCGGCGTTCGGTGCCACGCCCGATACGCCAGGGGCACGGGCCGCGAACGCGCCGATTCCGATCTCCCGCATGCCCGCAGCGCCGGCGGGGGAGTCGCCGTCCCGTCCGAACGATCCCTTTGCCGACTGGGATCCGGATCTGCAAGGCGATCCGACGCGGCCGGCCGGTCCGCAGCCGCCCGTCGCGTTTCCCGCGCCGGTGGTCCAGCCGCCGCCGTCCGCGCCGCCGCTCCATCTCGTGCCGTCCGCCGCCGCGCCGGCGCCGGCGCCGATGCCTGCGCCGCCCGTCGCGGCGGCTGGGCCCGCGCCGATCCAGATCCCGTCGCTCGCCGAGGCCTTTACCGCGCTGCTCTCGGCCGAGCAGAGTCTCGGCCTGAGCCCCTCGATCGCCACCATTCCCCCGCTGCCGTCGGTCGAGCAGGGGGCTCCGGCCGTCACCGAGCAGATGGTCGACGACATCACCGCCCGTGTGCTGGCGCGCCTGGGCACCGAATCGCGCCCCGCGATTCTGGATGTCGCCGAACGACTGGTCCGCGAGGAGATCGAACGAATCAAGTCGATCGGGTGATGTGCCAATCCCACATTTCCACATGACATCTTTCGTTCATGTCCGACGGGCTTGAGTTGAGCCATCCGATTCGCGTTCCCGACAAACCTGTCCTCGAAGGGCTCGAAGCGAAGTGGACCGCCGCCTGGGAAGAGGCGCAGGTCTATCGCTTCGATCGCGCGCGGCCCCGCGAGGACGTTTACTCGATCGATACGCCGCCCCCGACGGTCAGCGGGTCGCTGCACATCGGGCACGTGTTCTCGTACACCCACACCGATGTCGTCGCGCGCTTCAAACGCATGCGCGGCAAGGCGGTGTTCTACCCGATGGGGTGGGACGACAACGGTCTGCCGACCGAGCGCCGGGTGCAGAATTACTTCGGCGTCCGCTGCGATCCGTCGCTGCCGTACGATCCGACGTTCGAGCCGCCGGACAAGCCGGGCAAGCAGCCGATCTCGGTGTCGCGTCCGAACTTCGTGGAGCTGTGCACTCGCCTGACCGTCGAGGACGAGCGCGCCTTTGAGGCGCTCTGGAAACACCTCGGGCTCTCGGTCGATTGGACTCGGACCTACGCCACCATCGACCGTCGCGCGCAGAAGATCTCGCAGGCGGCGTTCCTGCGCCTGTTCAGCGGCGGACAGGCGTACCAGGTCGAAGCCCCAACGCTGTGGGACGTGGACTTCCGCACCGCGGTCGCGCAGGCGGAGCTGGAGGATCGCGAGCAGCCCGGCGCCTACCATCGCATTCGCTTCACCAGGGACGCCGGCGGCGCCGTCGAGATCGAGACCACCCGCCCGGAACTGATTCCGGCCTGCGTCGCGCTGGTCGCGCATCCCGACGACGAGCGCTACCGCCCGCTGTTCGGCAGCGAGGTCGAGACGCCGCTCTTTGGCGTCCGCGTACCGATCATGCCGCACCGCCTCGCCGATCCCGAGAAGGGATCGGGGATCGCGATGATTTGTACCTTCGGCGACGTCACCGACGTCGTCTGGTGGCGCGAGCTGAAACTGCCGGTCCGCGCGATCATCCAGCCCAACGGCACCTTGAAGCCGGTGGTGTTCGGCAGCGCGGGCTGGGAGTCGACCGACGCCGGCCGCGCGCAGTTGGCCTACGACCAGCTCGCCGGTCTGTCGGCCGCCAAGGCGAAGCTGAGGATCGTGGAGCTGCTTCGCGAGAGCGGCGACCTCGTCGGCGATCCTCGCCCGATCACCCACGCGGTCAAGTTCTTCGAGAAGGGAGATCGGCCGCTCGAGATCGTCAGCAGCCGCCAGTGGTTCATCAAGTCGATTCCGTTCCGCGAACCGCTGCTGGCGCGCGCACGGGAGCTGCGGTGGCATCCGGTTTACATGCGCGCCCGTCTCGAAAATTGGATCAACGGGTTGAATGGCGACTGGTGCGTCAGTCGGCAGCGCTTCTTCGGCGTGCCGTTCCCCATTTGGTACCCGGTGTTGGCTGACGGCGGTCTCGATCACGCGCACCCGATCGCCCCGCCGGAGTCGCGCCTGCCGATCGATCCATCCACCGACGTCCCCGAGGGGTATCGCCCCGACCAACGCGACCAGCCGGGCGGTTTCAGCGGCGATCCCGACGTCATGGACACCTGGGCGACCTCGTCGCTGACGCCGCAGATCGCCGGCGGCTGGCTCGAAGACGAAGACCTCTTCGCGCGCGTCTTCCCGATGGACGTTCGTCCGCAAGCGCACGACATCATCCGCACCTGGCTCTTCTCGACCGTGCTGCGCTCGGAACTCGAATTCGGCGTGCTGCCTTGGGCCAACGCCGCGGTCTCGGGGTTCGTCACCGATCCGGATCGCAAGAAGATGTCGAAATCGAAGGGCAACGTCGTCACGCCGATGGCGCTCCTCGACGAGCACGGCTCGGACGGCGTCCGCTACTGGGCGGCGAGCGCGCGACCGGGCAGCGACACGGTCTTCGATCCGGGCCAGATGAAGGTCGGCCGCCGCCTGGCGATCAAGCTGCTGAACGCGTCGAAGTTCGTGCTGGCGAGTCCTGAACCTCGTGGTCCCGTCACCGAAGCGGTCGACAGAGGGCTGTTGACGCTGGTCGGCCGTCTGGTTCGCGAGGCCACGCAGGAGCTCGAGGACTACAACTATGCCGCGGTACTGCAGAAGGCCGAGGCGTTGTTCTGGTTTTTCTGCGACAACTATCTCGAGCTGGTGAAGTCGCGCCGCTATGGCGATCACGGGCCGGCTGGCGCCGCGTCGGCCAACACCGCGCTGCTGCAGGCGCTCTCGGCGCTGCTGCGCGTCTTCGCGCCGTATCTGCCGTTCGTCACCGACGAAGTGTGGTCGTGGTGGCGTCCGGGATCGATTCACGCGGCCCGGTGGCCGGTGCCCGAAGAGTTATTCGACGCCGCCGGTGGGGAAAACGATCGTGACGCCCGCACGCTGCAGCTCGCCGCGGAGGTGCTCGGCGCAATCCGCAAGAAGAAGAGCGAGGAGCAGCGGCCGCTGAAGACCGGCGTGGCGCGGGCGGTCGTGCGGGTTCCCGATGCCGATCGCGGACTGCTGGCGCTCTGCGAGACGGATCTGAAAGCCTCCGGGCTGATTGCCGATCTGGTGATCGAGCCGGCGGAGACGTTGACCGTCGACGTGACGTGGGTGCCGGCGGAGCCGGCGCAGGAGGGACGCGTATGACGGCGTCGGACCTGACAGCGAGAGCCGGACGGGGCCGGACCCTCCGGACGGATCAATGAGGACCGTCCCATTCCAGCCGATGGATCCGGCGTTGTACCGCGAGATCGTTCGGCGCGCGCTCGCCGAGGACCTGGGCTGGGGAGACGTCACCACCGACGCGACCGTCCAGGCCGACCAGCGCGCGCGAGGGATCCTCGTCGTCAAGTCTCCCTGCGTGCTTGCCGGGCTCGACGTTGCGGCCGAGGTGTTCACCCAGCTCGATCCCGGCTGTGTCATCGAGCGGCGCAAGAACGACGGCGACCGCTGCGAGCCGGGTGACGTGATCGCCGAACTGCACGGCGGCGCCGCCCCCATGCTGACCGCAGAACGCACGGCGCTCAATTTCCTGCAACGGCTCTCCGGGATCGCGACGCTGACCCGCAGGTTCGTCGACGCGGCCGCCGGCCGCATCATCGTCCTCGACACGCGCAAGACCACGCCGACGCTGCGCGCGCTGGAGAAGTACGCGGTCCGGGCCGGTAGCGGCACCAATCACCGCGCGGGGCTCGACGACGGGATTCTGATCAGGGAACACCACATTCGCCTCGCCGGCGGCCTCAGCGAGGCGGTCGCGCGCATGAAGAACGACGATCCCGAGATGCCGATCGAGGTCGAGACGCAATCGATCGAGCAGGTGGACGAGGCGTTGAAAGCCGGCGTCGACGTCGTGCTCGTCGACAACCTGCCGACCGCGGTCATTGCCGAGGCCGTACGCCGCGCGCAGGGGCACGCCAAGATCGAGATCTCGGGTGGCGTGACGCTGGAGCGGATCCCGGAACTGGCCGCGACCGGCGCCCACTACGTGTCGGTTGGCGCGCTGACCAACTCGGCGCCCGCCGCGGAGCTCGCCTTCGAACTCGAACCGGAGTGATCGCAGGAGCCGACCTCCTGCCAGCCGTGCATGCCTGACCCGCTGCCCGCCGAATTCGCGCACGCGCTCGCGGCGACGACCGCCGAGCGCGGTGTATTCGGGGCGCGGCTGCACTACTTCGCGGAGACCGGTTCGACCAACGACCTCGCGGCCGCGGCGGCAGAGCGCGGCGAGCCGGAGGGCACGACCATCGTGGCCGGCGCGCAGACCACGGGCAGGGGGCGACGCGGCCGCGCGTGGTTTTCACCGCCGGGCTCGGGCCTGTACTTTTCGACCGTCATCCGGCGCGGTTCCCTGGCGCCGTGGCTGACGCTCGCCGGCGGCGTCGCCGTCGCCGAGGGGATCCGGATTGCGACGGGGCTGCCGGTCCAGATCAAATGGCCGAACGACATCGTCTCGGTGAGCGGCACCGGCTTTCGCGGCCGCCGCAAGATCGCGGGCATTCTCGCCGAGGCGTCTTCAGGCCCGGGTCAGGCTGGCCACGTTCAGCACGTCATCCTGGGAATCGGCATCAACATCGGCCCGGCATCCTTTCCGCCGGAACTGTCGGATCGCGCCGGGGCGATCGAGCCGGAGCTCGGCCGGCCAGTCGACAGCGGAGCCGTGCTGGCGCAGGTGCTGGCCGGACTGAATCGGGTGCTGGCGGAGATCGCGCACGCCGGTCCGCCGACCCTGTTCACCCGCTGGCTGGAGCTCGCGCCCTCGGCCGACGGCGCGCGCATCGAGTGGGACGGACCCGCAGGCGAGGTGCAATCGGGCATCAGCGCCGGACTCGCCGAAGACGGCGCGCTGCTTGCGCGCACTCCGGAGGGCCTCGCGCGCATCGTCGCGGGTGAGATACGCTGGTTATAACGTGCTTCTAGCCATCGACGTCGGCAACACCAACGTCACGATTGGCGTGTTCGACGGCGACCGCCTGTCGCACAGCTGGCGTCTGGCCGCGCTGCGCGAGCGGACGGCCGACGAGCTCGGCATCCTGATTACCCGTCTGTTCGAGCAGGCGCACGTGCCGGTGTCGTCGGTCACCGGGATCGCGGTGGCGTCGGTCGTGCCGCCGCTGACACGGCCGATGGAGGAGATGAGCGAACGCTACTTCGGCCAGGCGGCGTTCGTCGTCGACGCGACCAACGCCGGCATGCCGGTGTGCTACACGCCCGCCGGCGACGTCGGCGCCGATCGGATCGTCAACGCGGTCGCGGCGTGGGACAGATACGGGAGGGCCCGCGGCGTGCCGCTGATCGTGGTCGACTTCGGGACCGGCACGACGTTCGACGTCATCTCGTCGAAGGGCGAGTACCTCGGTGGCGTCATCTGCCCGGGCATCAACATCTCGGCGGAGGCGCTGTTCACGCGCGCGGCCCGCCTGCCGCGCGTCGACGTTCGCAAACCGCCCGTGGTGATCGGACAGAACACCGTCAACGCCATCCAGTCGGGGCTCTTCTTCGGCTATGTCGAGATGGTTGACGGCCTCGTGCGACGCATCCGGGCCGAGCTGCCGGCTGGGGACACGGCCGTGGTGCTGGCGACCGGCGGACTGGCCGACGTCATCTCGGATGAAAGCGCGACGATCCAGCAGGTCGACGCGAATCTCACGCTCGACGGGCTGCGCCTGATCTGGACGCGCAGCCGGTGACGGCAGCGAATCATCCATTCTCTCGATGATGCCACCTCTACCTGCGATGGATCCGGCCGAGTACTGCCGCGCAATCGAATCCCACCTCTGTCGCCGGAACGAGGGGCACCTCATTCGGATCGTCGGACCAGTCTTCGAGACGGTGATCGGCTGGGCGTCACAGGGGATTCCCCTCGCGGTCGCCTGCAAGGGCATCGACCAGTATTGTGAGCGCTACTACGCCAAGGGACCGCGCCGGCGTCCGGTGCGTGTCGAGTTCTGCGAGGCCGACGTGCTCGAGACGTTCGACAACTGGCGGCGGGCGGTGGGTGTGTCGCCGCCGAGCGAGGGCGATGCGGCGGAGAAGCGGAGCGACTCGCTCCCGTCGCACATCGATCGCGCCATCGTGCGGCTCACCGCGCTGCGCGCCGGCCGTGCGCCCGACGCACTCTCGATTCAGCTCGACGACACCGTGCGCGAGCTCGACGCGCTGAAGACGTCGGCCAGGCAATCGAGAGGCGACGCCCGCGCCGGGATCGTCGATCGGCTGAGCGCGCTCGATGCGGCGTTGATCGAGCGCGGCGGTGCGGCCCTGGACGATCATCGGCGGGCGGCCCTGCGCTCGAGCGCGGAAGCCGAAATAGCGCCGTTCGCGCTGCGCATGGCGCCGGAGGCTTGTGCCGCCGCCGTCGACGCGGCGTTCACGCGCCTGCTGCGCGCGGCGCTCGGCTTGCCGACGATCGCATTCGTGTAGGCGTCTTCTGTCTTCTGGCACAATCCCCCCGTGTCCCTCGTCACCGGCCAGCAGATCGCGCTGACGATCGAGAAGCCCGCCTCGGGCGGGCGGATGATCGCGCGGCACCTCGGTCAGGTCGTGCTGGTGCTCGGCGCGATCCCCGGCGAACGCGTCGCGGCGTCGATCGAGCGCACCGAAAAGCACCTGGCCTTCGCGACCGTGAGGGAGGTGATCGAGCCGTCCCCCGATCGGCGGCTCGGCTCGCCCGATCCGCTGTGTGGCGGCCTGCTCTACTCACACATCCACTATGAGCGGCAGCGGGCGCTCAAGGCCGACGTCGTGCGCGACGCGTTTGCGCGCGGCGCGAAGCATTCGATCGAGACGCCCATCGACGTCGCGGCCTCACCGGAACACGGCTATCGCATGCGGGCGCGGCTGCACGTCCGCGGCGCGCGGGTCGGCTTCTATCGCGAGAACACGCACGACCTGTGCGACGCGGCGCGGACGATGCTGCTGCGCGAGGAGACGATCGCGGCCGCACAGCAACTCGCCGAGGCGTTGCATAAGGTGCGGCGGGATGTGCTGGCCGCGGTCGTCGTCACCGAGAACGTCGCCGCCTCCGAGCGTGCGGCGCATCTCGAACTTGCGCCAGGAGCGACGATCGAGCCGGCGCAGATCGAGGCGGCGATGCGCGTGGCCGGGCTCCGCGGTGTCAGCGCCCGCGAGCCACTGGCTGGACGGATGGTACTGGCGGGGTCGCCTTCGGTGAGCGAGCCGCTGGCGACCGTGACCGGCGGCCGCGTCAGCAGTGGCGTACTCAGCCGGCGCGCCGAATCGTTCTTTCAGGCGAACCGCTTCTTGCTCTCCGCGCTCGTCAACGCGGTCCTGGACGCCGTCCCTGACGCCGGAGAGGTGCTCGATCTCTATGCCGGCGTCGGTCTGTTCTCGGTGCCGCTGGCCGCGCTCGGTCATCTCGAAGTGACCGCCGTGGAGGGCGATCACGCCAGCGGTGCGGATCTGCGCGAGAACGCGCACGCCCTGCAGCCGCGTCTCGACGCTCGCGTGGGCGGCGTCGAAGCCTACTTGGCCTCGCGGCGTCAGGCGCCCGCCACCGTCATCGTCGATCCGCCGCGCACGGGGATGTCGAAGGGCGCACGGCAACACCTGGTCCGCCTGCAGGTGCCGCGCCTGGTCTATGTCTCGTGCGATCCGCCGACGCTGGCCCGCGATGCGCGCTTTCTGCTCGACGCGGGCTATGGCCTGACGTCGGTGCGCGCCTTTGACCTCTTCCCGAATACGCCGCACGTCGAAGCTGTGGCGGTGTTCGATCGTTCGTAGCGGCGGCGCCAGGTGGCGCGCGATTGCGGGTGCGGCAGGAATGGCCGTGCCGCAACCAGCGGGGCGCTGTCGCGGCTGCGTACCCCTACATCAAATGGTGGTCTGACCCCGGTCTGACCCCGGTTTGACCCCGGTCTGACCCCGGGTTCGGGCAGCGGCGACGAAGGCGGTGAACAGGCCGGCGAACTCGCCGGTGCGCCAGAAGTTCTCCGGATGCCACTGCACCCCGACGCAGAACGTCGACGCGGGACGCTCGATCGCCTCTACGACGCCGTCCGGCGAGGTGGCGGAGACGACGAAGCCGGGCGCGACGGCGCCGACAGCTTGATGATGGCGGCTGTTCACCGGGCACGTGTCGTTCGGGGCGATCCCCCCGAGCGCGGCGGCGAGCCTGGTGCCGGACGCGATCGCGATCGCGTGGGTGTGGTCGGTCTTCGGCTCGTTGACCGCGTGATTCAGATCCGTCCGGGCCGCCGACGGCAGGTCCTGAACCAGCGTACCCCCTTCGGCGACGTTGAGCACTTGCACGCCGCGGCAGATCGCAAAGAGTGGCACGTTCCGCCTGACCGCCTCGCGTGCGAGCGGCAACTCGAAGGCGTCACGATCAGGTGCCGCTTCGGTCGTCGGATGCGGCGTCTCTCCATACCGCGCGGGATCGACGTCCAATCCGCCCGACAGAAGGATGCCGTCGACTCGATCGAGCACGGCGCTCGGATCATCGTCGTTCCGCAGCACCACCGGCTCGGCACCCGCCTTCCGCACCGACTCGAGATAGTCGTCGATCCGCGACGTGGGTGTGACGCCGATGCGCGGCCTGCTGTCAGTCATCGCTCGAGACCCGCCATTTACATCCGCTCCGGCACGCGGCAGCCCATCAACGTCAGCGCGGTCGTGAGCTGCCGCCGGTAGTATTCCACCGCCGCGGCCCGCCAGATCCGCACGTCGGCGTCTTCTTCCTTCAGCACCGGATACGAGTGGTAGAAACCGTTGAACAGCTGCGCCAGCCCGAACGCGTATTTGGCCAGCACCGACAGCTCCAGGGTGCGCACCGCCTGCTCGACCACGTCGTCGAGCCGCGCCGCCTCGAGCACCAGGCCCCACAGATCGTGCGAGGCATCGCTGCCGTCCGCGATCGGGCCAGGCGCCGTTGCGGCGAGCGTGGCGATCACCGCGGCGGCGTCCGTGCCTTCGCGCTCGCGCAGTTTCGCGAAGATGTTGTTGGCGCGGACGACGGCGTACTGCAGGTAGGGACCGCTCTCGCCTTCGAAGCTGAGCGCTTCGTCGATGTCGAAGGCGATGACCTTGCCGCGCGAGAACTTCACCATGAAGTAGCGGACTGCCGCCACCGCGATCGCTTCTGCGGTCCGCCGCACGTCCGCCGTCGCGAACTCGGGATTGCGGCGGCCGACTTCGCCGGCGGCTTTCTCGATCAGGCGGTCGAGCAGGTCGTCGGCCTTCACGCCAAGACCCTTGCGCCCAGAGACCTCGACGAACGGCTTGCCCGAATCCTCGGACGGGTCGTAGCCCAGCTCGCGGGCGGTCTCGTGGGTCAGCGCGACCATCTCGTACGAGTAGTGAACGGACTGCCGCGCCTGTTCGATGAATCCCAGCGCGGCGAGCGCCTGCTTGAGGAGCTTCTGCAGGTAGGCCTGGCGCGTGTCGATCACGTTGCAGACCATCGAGGCGTGGCCGAACGTCGGATGGCCGCCGGCATCCGCCGCCTCGTCCGAGGTCGTCGACCAGACCGCGTCCGCGAAGCGGTGGTAGTAGAAGTCGCGGTCGAGCAGCCCGTACTTCCACATCTGCAACGCCATGTCCTTGCCGACGTAGGTCACGGTGCCGTCCGAGCGAACGATGACCTTTTCCTTCGGGTCGTCTCCTTCGGCGCCGTCGTCCTCCTTCGCGTCGTCTTCGATCTTCATCACCCAGCAGCCCGCGAGTTTGCCCTCGGTCTGCAGGTACACTTCGCCGGTCTTCTTCAGGAATTCGAACGCGTGCGCCCAGAAGTGCAGGCGCAGGATGTCTCCTTCCCAGGTCAACAGGTCGTAGCCGATGTTCATCCGGCGCATCGTCGCGAGATGGCAGCCGACGATGCGGGTGGCGATGAAGGCGGCCATCTCGGCGGTGTCGTTGCCGCCGTGTTCGATGGCCTGGAGTGCGGCGGCGCGGATCGTCAGCCGATCCTTGTCGTCGCGGTACCAGTCGGTCACGCGCGCGTAGAGATCCCAGCAGTAGTAGTCGAAGCGCGTCGAGTCGGCGATCGCGCGCACCTCGGCGAGCGTCTTGTGCTCCAGTTCGCGGAAGCCGACCACGACGTCGCCGACCTGCACGCCGGTGTCGTCGATGTAGTTCTGGACCTCGACGAGACGTCCCTGGAACCGGAGCAGCCGCGCGAAGGCGTCGCCGAGTGCGGCATTGCGCAGGTGACCGATGTGGGCGGCCTTGTTGGGATTGATCGCGGTGTGCTCGACGATCGTCTTCGAGGGGGAAGGATGGGAAGGAGGCGAAGGAGGCGAAGGAGCGGCCGTCCAGGTGCGAAGCCAGTAGGCGCGATCGAGGAACAGGTTCAGATATCCGTTGGGCGCTACTTCGACACGGACGACGCCCTCGATCGGTCCCAGCGCGGCGGCGATCTCCTGCGCCGTCACGCGAGGCGCCTTGCGCAGCCGGCGCGCCAGCACGAACGCGATCGGCACGGCGATGTCGCCGAGCGCGCGTTGCGGCGGGATCTCGATCGACATCTCCGCAATCGCCGGATCGGACGAGGACAGGCCGTAGAGGCGGGCCGTGGTGGTGGAGACGTGCTCGCGGACGAGGCGGAAGAGAGGAAGAATCACGACAAATTATTCCGTGATACGATCTTCGAACGGTTTTTTATCAAGTTCAACCCGGCCCCGGGCGCGCGCGTAGTCATGCGGCGTGTTGATATTTTCGAACCACGTTTCCTCGTTCTCTCCCGCGACCGCGCCGGCGTCGAGCTCGCCGACGCGGAGTTCGGCGAGGAACGCCGTCATGCGCAGCTCGCCGCTCTCGATGCAGCGGCGGGCCACCTCGGCACAGTGCCGCCGGTAGACGGCGGCGAGCGGTTCGAGGCCCCGCGTCGTGCGCGGCACCACCGCGTCCTGTTCGTGCCTGCCGGGCTCGCTGGCGACGACCAGCCGATCGAGGAGTGCCGGCGACACGAATGGCAGGTCGCACGCCAGCACGATTACCCGCGAGTGCCGCGCTTCGGCGAGCGCCGTGTAGACGCCGCCCAGTGGGCCGGCGCCGGCGACGCGATCCATGACGACGGGCACGTCCAGATCTGGATATCGGGTCCGATCGTTGACGACGACCATGACGTCGTCGCTGAACGCGGCAAGCAGTTCGAGCTGCCGGTCGATGATCCGCCTGCCGCCAACCACCAGCGACGCCTTGTCGGCGCCGCCGAACCGCGTGGCGCGGCCGCCGGCCAGGATCGCGGCCGAGATCGGATTCATACCAGACCTTACCATAGGCGTTCACGCGGCAGCATCCGCTCGAGCGCGCCACGCGTGAAGGTAATCAATGTCTGAAGCGAGGATTGGCCGCGTGCTCGTCGCCAGTCTGCACCAGGCGATTGCGGATCTGCTGCCGACGCGGCTCGAATTCTACGAGAACTGGCTCAACGTCGCCGGGCTGCGCGAGGGGACGATTGGGCTGGCGCCGTTGACCGCGGTCCTGAGCTTCCTGCGCACCGAAGGCCAGGCCTACACCTTGATCACCGCGCGCGCCGGCGAGTACGCCGCCGCGTGGACCTTCGATAACGTGTCGGGCCTCGAGCGCCGCCTCATCCCGGCGTTGCCGCTGGCGCTGCGCGCGCGCGCCGCGCTTCGGCTCTCGCGTCACCTGATCCGCTCCACGTATCCGGGCTCGCGCGCGGTGACCCGAATCCGCAAGGGCGTCGCCACCATCGATCTGCGTGGCTCGCTCTTCTGCGAGGTGCGCGAGATCTCGATGCATCCGCTCTGCACCTTTTACGCGTCAGCCATCGGCGGCGTGTTGAAGCTGTTCGACGTCGCCGCCGAGGCGACGGTCACCGAATGCCGCGCCGCGGGCGGCCAGCGCAGCTGCGTGCTGACGGTGGCGCTGCCCGGGCGGCCGACCGATTCCGCCATCGCCGCATGATCGGCACCGCCTTCCTCACGCTCGGCCTGTCGCTCGGCGCCGTCCGCGCCGAACCGTCGAGAATCCTCGTGGTCCCCTTCGAAACGCCGGACCGCGACGGGCGCACCTATTGGTTGGGCGAAGGCGCGTCGATCGTCATGACCGACGAGCTGAACGCGCGCGGCGCCGGCGCTCTTTCGAAGTCCGAGCGCGACCGCGCCTACGAGCAGCTGCATCTGCCGCCGCAGGCATCGCTCAGCCGCGCCACGATCATCAAGGTCGGACAGCTCGTCGGCGCCGTCGAAGTGATCGTCGGCGAAGTGCGTGTCGAGGGAGACACGCTGACGGTCCGCGCGGAACCGATCCGGGTCGACGTCGGTCGCGGCGAGACGGCGATCGTCGAGCATGGCAACCTCGCCGACTTTTTCGGGGTCGTCCGCAACGTCGCGCAACGGATCGCGCCAGGCGTCGCGCCGGTTCCGGTGCCGTCGCCGCCGCTCCAGGCCTTCGAGCCGTACGTCAAGGCGCTGCTCGCGCAGCAGCCGGCCACGCAGGCGCAGTTTCTCGAGACCGCGCTCCAGGCCGATCCGCACTATCAACGCGCGCGCCTCGAGCTGTGGGAGGTGCGGACGGCGCAAGGGGATCACCTCGGCGCGCTGGCGGCCGCGAAGGCCGTCCCCTCGGAAGCGCCCGAATCGCGGCGCGCGCGGTTCTTCGCCGCCGTCTCGCTCATCAACCTCAAGCAATACGACGAGGCGTTCACGCGGCTGAACCAGCTCCAGGACGGTGCTCCGGACCCTGCCGTGATGAACAACCTGGGGATCGTGCAGCTGCACCGCGCGGCGACGCCCGAAAGCGGCAAGGCGGTCTACTACTTCACCAAGGCGGCCGAGGGCGATCCGGACAATTCCGACCTGCTGTTCAATCTCGGCTACGCCTACGCCAGCGATCGCGATCCGCAGGGGGCCATCTACTGGCTGCGCGAGGCGCTACGCCGCGACGCGACGGACGCCGATGCGCACTTCGTGCTGGCCGCCGCGCTGGACGCCGCCGGCAACGGCGTCGAGGCGGCGGGCGAGCGCGAGATCGCCGGGCAGCTGTCGTCGCGCTACGGTGAGGGCGCCGCCCGCCGCGACGCGCTGCCGCGCGGGCTCGAACGGCTGTCGCCCGACCTCGACGCCGCCGGGACGCGCAGCGGCGTCGGCCAGACGATCGCGATGACCGCGCAGCGCGACCAGCAGGACGTGGCCAACTTCCATCTGGAGCGCGGCCGCCGGCTGTTCCAGGCCGAGGAGGACCGCGAGGCGATGACCGAGCTGCGCCGCGCGGTCTTCCTCTCGCCCTACCAGGCGGAAGCGCACCTGCTGATCGGCCGCATCCATTTGCGCGCCGGGCGTCCGCGCGAAGCGGTCGACGCGCTGAAGATCTCGATCTGGAGCCAGGACACCGTCGAGGCGCGCCTGGCACTGGCCGACGCGTATCTGCGGCTCAACGACCTCGCCGGCGCGCGCGCGCAGGCGCACAAGGCGCTGTCGATGAACCCCGCGTCCGAGCAGGCACAGGCGCTGCTTCAGAAGATAGGAGGGTAGCCGACGCCGGCTCGAGCTCCGGCCCGCGGTGTTGCCATGCGACACATCCTAATCATCATGTCGGGCTTCCTCGTCCTTGGCGCCGGCATCGCCGGCCGCGCCGGCACGGTCCCGATCGTCGAGTCCGCGACGGTGGACGGCATCATCCACCCGGTCAGCGCCGAATTCATGCGCGGCGCCATCGCCAAGGCCGACGCCGACGGCGCGGCCCTGGTCGTCTTCACGCTGCACACGCCGGGCGGACTGCTCGACTCGACGCGCGACATCAACAACGCGATCATCTCGGCGCGGACGCCGGTCGCGGTGTTCGTCGGGCCGGCGGGCAACCGCGCCGCCTCCGCCGGATTCCTCATTACGATGGCCGCCGACGTCGCGGCGATGGCGCCAGGTACCCACATCGGCGCCGCCCACCCGGTGTCGGGCAACGGCGAGCCGGTCGACGAGGTGATGGCGAAGAAGATGGCGTCCGACACCGCGGCCTACGCGCGGACGCTGGCGGCGCAGCGCGGCCGCAACGTGCCGCTCGTCGAGCAGGCGGTGACCGAGAGCCGCTCGTTCACCGAACGGGAGGCGATCGCGGCCACCCCGCCGCTCATCGACCTGATCGCGACGGACGTGCCCGATCTCATCGCCAAGCTCGACGGCCGGACGATCAAGCGGTTCAACGGTACGTCCACGACGCTCGCCCTCGCCCACGCCGAGGTGCGGACCATCGACATGACCGTCGCGCAGCGAGTGCTCAGCGCGATCGCGCATCCACAGATCGCCTATCTGCTGCTGACGCTTGGCACGCTCGGACTGACGATCGAGCTGTGGAGTCCTGGGGCCGTCTTGCCCGGCGTCGCCGGCGGCCTCTGCCTGCTGCTGGCGTTCTTCGCGCTCCAGGTGCTGCCGGTCAGCTACGCGGGGCTCGCGTTGATCCTGCTCGGCTTCGTGCTGCTCGTCCTGGAGGTCAAGGTGACGAGCCACGGGGTGCTGGCGGTCGGCGGGACCGCAAGCTTGCTGTTCGGGTCGCTGATGCTGATCGACTCCCCCCTCCCGGAGCTGCAGATCGGCCTGCGCGTGATCTTCGCCGTCACGCTGAGCGTGGCCGGCATCCTGGTGTTTCTGGTGACGTTGGGGGTGCGCGCCCAGGCCCAGCCGGCGGTGAGCGGCGAAAGCGGTATGCTGCACGAGTCCGGGCGGGCCATGACCCCGATCCCCGCCGGCGGCAGCGGCCGCGTCGCGACCCACGGCGAGATCTGGACCGCAACCTCGCTCGAGTCGATACATGAAGGGGACGCGGTCGTCGTGACCGCGGTGAATGGCCTGACTTTGACGGTCCGGCGGGTCTAGCGCAGGCGCGAGGCCTGCCAGGAGGCAACTGTGCTCTTTCCACCGATGTTGATTGTCGCCGCGGTCGTCGCGTTCTATTTGTTCAGCTCCATCAAGATCCTGAACGAGTACGAGCGGGCCGTCATCTTCCGTCTGGGCAAGCTGCTGCCGCAGGCCAAGGGGCCCGGCGTCATTTTCGTCTTCCCACCCATCGACCGGATGGCCCGGGTCAGCCTGCGCACCATCGTCATGGACGTGCCGTCGCAGGACGTCATGACGCGCGACAACGTGTCGGTGAAGGTGAACGCGGTCGTCTACTTCCGCGTCGTCGATCCGTCCAAGGCAATCAACGAAGTCGAGAGCTACCACTACGCGACCTCGCAGCTCGCGCAGACGACGCTGCGCAGCGTGCTCGGCCAGGTCGAGCTCGACGACCTGTTGGCAGCGCGCGACCGCCTCAATCAGCAACTGCAGCAGATTCTCGATCAGCACACCGAGCCCTGGGGCGTGAAGGTCGCGTCGGTCGAAGTGAAGCAGGTCGATCTGCCGCCCGACATGCAGCGCGCCATGGCCAAGCAGGCGGAAGCCGAGCGCGAGAAGCGTGCTAAGATCGTGCACGCATCAGGCGAGCTCGAGGCTTCGAAGCAATTGGCGCAGGCGGCAACCGCCATGTCAGTCGAACCCATGACGATCACGCTGCGCTACCTGCAGACGCTCACCGAGATCGCCTCGGAAAAGAACTCCACGATCATCTTTCCGCTGCCGATCGAATTGATGAACCTGCTCAAACCGCTGACCAAGGCCCCTTAGCGTGTCCGAGATGACCCACGACGCCGCCCATCTCCACGAGGACGGGTTTCACGAGATCCAGCTCAGTGGCAAGCAGCTCGTGTTCCTGTTTATGGCCACGACGATCCTCGCCGTCGTGATCTTCCTGTGCGGCGTCCAGGTGGGCCGGAACGTCCGCGGGGGCGATCGCCCCTCCGTCGAATCGTCGGACACCGTCGCCGCGCAATCGACGGCGCCGCCGCCCGCGTCCGTAACGACGCAGGCCGTGCCGTCGAGCGGTCCGCCGGCGGCCGAGCCTCCTCCGCCCGCGCAGGAGCCTGACGACGACTTGAGCTACGCCAAGCGGCTGCAACAGGCCGAGCCTGGGGCCGGCGACAAGCTGTCGCCGCCGCCGTCGCATGCGGCGTCCAAGCCGCTCGACACTCGGCCAGCCGCCGCCGCACCAGCCAAGACGTCGGCGCCGACACCGCCTCCCGCCGTCGCTGCCGCGCGGCCTGAGGTCGGGCCGCCGGCGGCCTCGGCGTCGCAGGCCAAACCCGGCCAGTGGATCGTGCAGCTCAGCGCCATCAAGGATCGCGGGCAGGCCGCAAGCCTGGCGCACGAGCTGGTCGGCAAAGGCTATCCGGCGTTCGTCCTCGACCCGGCGCCCGGCGCACCGCCCATCTACCGCGTCCAGATCGGCGGCTACCCGGATCAAGGCAAGGCGGACGAAGTGGCGCGCCGCTTGAAGCGGGACGAACACTACAACCCGTACGTCCGCTCGCGGTAGTGGATTTCGTTCTCGCGCTTCTCTCCGGCGCGTTCCTCGCGCTCAGCTTTCCGAAGTTCGGCCATCCCGCATGTGCCTGGGTGGCGCTGGCGCCACTGCTGGTCGCCGTCGCGCGGCGTCCGCAGTCTACGCGCCGCGCGTTCTCGCTCGGCCTGCTGACCGGCGCGATCTATTTCGCCGGGACTCTCTACTGGCTCGTCGAGACCATGGTGACGTTCGGTGGGTTGTCGACACCGCTCGCGACCGTCGCTGCGGCGCTGCTGATCGCCTACCTCTCCCTCTTCCCGGGTTTCTTCGCGCTGGCGCAGTCGCGTCTCGTGCGCGTGATGGGGCGCCGCGCGCTGCTGCTGGCCCCCTGCCTCTGGGTGGCCTCGGAGATGGGCCGCGCCTATCTCCTCGCCGGGTTCCCGTGGGAGCTGCTCGGTTACAGCCAGGCCGGCGTCCTGCCGATCGCGCAGGTGGCGAGCGTCGTCGGAGTCTACGGCTTGTCGGCTGTGGTCGCGAGCGTCAGCGCGGGGGCCGCCTACGCGATCCTGACGAACGGCGCCGGCCGCTGGCGCGCCGCCGCCGCCGCGATCGCGCTCGTCGTGGCGATCGGCCTCTGGGGCGCGCTGCGTCTCCGATCATCGCGGCTGACGCACGAGGGCACCGCGGTCCGCGTCGCCGTCCTGCAGGGGAACATTCTGCAGGATCAGAAATGGGATCCGGCGATGGCCGGAGCCATCATGCAGCGCTATCTCGAGCTCTCGCGCGAGGCGATCGGGCGAGGCGCGGAGTTCGTGCTGTGGCCCGAATCGGCATTGCCGCAGCCGTACGAGGCGGACGCGCCGGCCCGCGAGGCCATCCAGCGGCTGGCGCGGCAGGCGCACGTGACGCTCCTGGTCGGCAGCGATCGGGACGAACCGGTCCGCCCGGTCGATCAGGCGAAACCGCAGGTCCGTCTCTACAACGCGGCGTACCTCGTTCAGCCCGACGGTACGACCGGTGCGATCTACCGCAAGATTCACCTCGTGCCGTTCGGCGAATACGTGCCGTTCAAGCAGCTCCTCTTCTTCGTCGGACCGATCGTGGAGGCCGTCTCGGATTTCACGCCCGGCACCGAGCCGTCGCTGCTGCCGGTCAACGGGCACCAGGCCAGTACCGCCATCTGCTACGAGGTGATCTACGGCAGCCTGATGCGGGCGTTCGTCGAGCGCGGCAGCGAGCTGCTGACGACGATCACCAACGATGCGTGGTACGGCCGCTCGTCGGCGGCCTATCAGCACTGGCAGCAGGCGTCGCTGCGGACGATCGAAGAGGGACGCTATCTCGCGCGCGCCGCCAACACCGGCATCAGCGGCTTCGTCGATCCCTATGGACGCGTGCTGCAGCAGTCAGGGCTGTTTACCAGCGCGGTGATGACCGAGGACCTCCGATTTCTGGCCGGCCGCACGATCTACAGCCGCGTCGGCGACGTGGCCGGATGGGCATCGCTGGCGGTGACGCTGATCGCGCTGGTGACGACACGCCGCAGGGTAAGATAACAACGAACGGATCTTCACCGTATGGCCACACTCCAACCCGACGAACAGCTCCGCCGCTATCAGGATCTCGCCCGGCGCGTATCCGATCTGCGGAGCTATCTTTGACGCGGCGAAGCCCGCCGACGAACTCGTCAAGATAGAGCAGAAGGCCTCCGATCCCGACTTCTGGAAGGAGCCGGCTGCCGCCCAGAAGATCCTCCAGCGCCGCAAGGCGCTCGAAGGGGACGTCAGCCTGAGCCAGTCGCTGCAGCGCCGGGTCGACGACCTGGCGGTGCTGGTCGAGTGGCTGCAGGCCGGTGAAGACGTGCTCGCCGACCTCGCCAGCGGGCTCGACGGGCTCGCCGGCGAAGTGGAGACCGGCGAGACCAAGAAGATGCTCGGCGGCGAGCACGATCGCAAGAACGCGATCATCACCATCCATCCGGGCGCCGGCGGCACCGAATCGCAGGACTGGGCGGAGATGCTGCTGCGCATGTACGTGCGCTGGTCCGAGCGTAAGGGATTCAAACGCGAACTGTTCGACATGCAGCCGGGCGACGAGGCGGGCATCAAGAGCGCCACCCTGGCGATCTACGGCGATTACGTCTATGGCATGCTGCTCGCCGAGGCCGGGGTGCACCGCCTCGTACGCATCTCGCCCTTCGACCAGGCCGCGCGCCGGCACACGTCGTTCGCCTCACTCTATGTGTGGCCGGAGCTGCCGGAAGACGTCGACATCGAGATCGACGAGAAGGACCTCCGGGTCGACACCTTCCGCTCGAGCGGCGCCGGTGGTCAGCACGTCAACGTCACCGACTCCGCCATCCGCCTCACCCACATCCCGACCGGCATCGTCGTCTCATGCCAGAACGAGCGATCGCAGCACAAGAACCGCGCCCAGGCGATGAAGGTGCTCAAGTCGCGGCTGTTCGACATCAAGATGAAAGAGCAGGAGGCCAAGCTGGCGCAGCTGGGCGGCGAGAAGCGCGATATCGCCTTCGGCTCGCAGATCCGCAACTACGTGCTGCAGCCGTACCAGATGGTGAAGGACCTGCGCACCAAAGAGCAGACCGGCGACGTCAATCGCGTGCTCGACGGCGACATCGACCCGTTCATCAAGGCCTACCTGATGAAGAAGGCCGCCGGCGCCCTGCTGACTCCCACCGACTCGGGGGAGGAGGAGTAGCCGCGGAATTGCCGATTGGCGACTGCCGATTGCCGATTGGATTGCTCATTGACGATTGACGATCGGCGGACTGCCGATTGTCGATTTGTCGATTGCTGATTGGCGATTGCTGATTGGCGATCGGTATTTTGGCGGATTGCTGATTTGGCAAGGTTAGCGGCGTTGAAGGTGTGCGGGAACTGCAATCTGCGTGTTCAGCGTTTGGTTTAAGCGCGCCTTTTCCTGCGGTTTCGGCTTGGCCTCGTGGATGCAGGGCCGGGCGACATGAATCCGAAGACCGTTGAACTCCAGGCCCGCACTCGCCGATTTGCCGCGAGCATCATCACGTTTTGCGAACAACTTCCCCAGACGGCCGCGTGTCAGCGCATGGTCCCGCAATTGATCGACTCTGCAGGAGCCACCGACAGCAACTACCGCGCGGCGTGCCGCGGGAGAAGCAAGGCGGAGTTCATCGCGAAGCTGGGTGTCGCCTGTGAGGAGGCTGACGAATCGAAAGGCTGGCTGCTGCTGCTGGTCGAGTCGAAACAGGTCGAGGGGCCCACGGTCGAAGCGCTTATTCAGGAGGCCGACGAACTGACATCCATTTTCGCGAAATCACGTATTACTGCAGAAGCACGAAAGCAGGAACAAGATCGGTTGAACAAACAGGCGTCCCGAACTCGCTCTCGTTAATCGTCCAATCGCCCATCGCCCAATCGCCCAATCGCCAATCGCCAATCGCCAATCGTCAATCGAATTTCCAATCGGCAGCCCGTCGATCGGCCGTCGACAATCGGCAATTCAATCCTGCACTCGCCAATCGGCAGTCGGCAATCGATTCGCTTCAGCGAATCGAACCCGGCTGCGTGCCTGCGATGAACGCCTCGTTGATCGCGCCGGGCTCTCCTTCCGCCAGCGACCCCGTGGTCTTGTCGATGGCGACGAACACGATGTTGCCGGGCGGCTGGAACTGCGGCGGCTCCTTCCGGTCGCCGATCCACGTCTTGAAGATCTCGATCCAGATCGGCAGGGCCGCCTCGGCGCCGGTCATGCCCGATCCGAGCGGCTTCTTCTGGTCGTAGCCCACCCAGACGCCCAGCGTCAGGTCCGGGTCGAAGCCGATGAACCACGCGTCGCCGAAGTCCTCGGTGGTGCCCGTCTTGCCGGCAATCGGCCAGTTGAGCGCCGCGGCCTTGACGCCGGTGCCACGCTCGATGACGCCGCGGAGCAGGTTGAGCATCACGAAGGCGGTGTCGGCGCGGATGGCGTCCTGCGGCATCGGACGGTTCTCTTCCAGCAGGTTGCCGGTGCGGTCGGTCACCTTGAGGATCGAGTAAGGCGCCATGCGGACTCCCTGGTTCGGGAACACGGAGTAGGCGCTGGTCATTTCGAGCAGCGTCTCGTCGCCGGCGCCGAGTGCGATCGGCAGGTACGGCGGGAGCGGCGCCGTCAGGCCGAAGCGGCGGGCGTAGCCGATCACCTGCTTGGGGCCGAGCGCGTCCATCACCTTGATCGCCGGCACGTTGCGCGAGTGTTCGAGCGCCCGGCGGAGCGTGATCGGTCCCCAGAAATCGTTTTCGTAGTTGTGTGGTGAATACGGCGGCTGGCCCGGGCCGCCCGGATAGGTCACCGGCGTGTCCTGGAGAATCGTCGCCGGCGTGTAGCCTCGGTCGATCGCCGTCGTGTAGACGAACGGCTTGAACGCCGATCCGACCTGGCGGAAGGCCTGCGTGGCACGGTTGAACTTGCTCTGCTCGAAGTTGTCGCCGCCGACCATCATCCGGATCTGGCCGGTGCGGTTGTCAATCGCCAGGGCCGATCCCTGGACGAGCGGCGGCTGATCGAGGGACGCCGTGCCGTTGCGCGCGGCCGCATCGAGCGAGAGCAGACGGGCTTCGACGAGGTCGCCGCGGCGGACGATCTGCGGCGGCGTCTTGCGCGTCCAGGCGAAGCCCTTCTTGTCGATGATCAGGTGGTAGTCGCCGGCGCGCGCGTGGATCGCCGCCGCTTCGACGTCGGTGACGATCGCGGGCACGACGTCGTTCTCGCCGAACGGGCGGATCCAGCGGGGGTCCTTGAAGCCTTCGATCGTGTGGCGCTCGTCGAGGACGTTGCGCTTCGGCTTGCGGAAGCCGTGGAGATGGTCGATGCGGCGTACGCCCTGGTCGAGGGCGCGGTTCGCCGCGTCCTGCAGCCTGATGTCGAGCGCCGTCTGCACGGCCAGCCCGCTCTCATAGAGCTGCTTGGCGCCGTAGCGTGCCTCGAGATCCTTGCGGACCTCTTCGACGAAATACGGCGCGATCGAGTCGGTGCGGCCGGTCGATTGCGACAGCACGATCGGGCGGGCCTTGGCCTCGTCCGCCTGCTGCTGGGTGACGTAGCGCTCTTCGGCCATCTGCTGCAGCACGTACGCCTGGCGGATCTTCGCGCGTTCCATGTTGACGGTCGGGGCGTTGCGCCACGTCTTGAACAGGCCGGCGATCATCGCCGCCTCGTCGAGGTTCACGTCCTTCGCCGACTTGCCGAAGTAGGCGCGCGCCGCCGCTTCGACGCCGTAGGCTCCCTCGCCGAGGTACATCTGATTGGCGTAGAAGGCCAGGATCTCGTGCTTGGTATAGCGCTTCTCGATCTGGATGGCGACGAGCATCTCCTTGATCTTGCGTTCGAAGCTGACGTCGCCGGATTCGTAGCCGACCTCCTGCGCGAACAGGCCGCGGGCGAGCTGCTGGGTGATCGTGCTCGCGCCCTTCGGCCGCGTGTACTTGCCGGTCGCCAGGCCGCGCGCCTTGGCGAGCGCGTCGCGCGCTGCCGCCATCATGATGTGGGGGACGCTGAAGCCGAGGTGCTGCTCGAATTCGGCGTCCTCGGCGGCGATGATCGCATTGCGCAGGACCGGGGCCATCCCTTCGTACGGAATGACGACGCGCCGTTGGGTCGAGAATTCGCCGACCACCTCGCCATGCGCGCCATAGACGCGCGTAATCGTGCTCGGCGCATAGTCGTCGAGCGCGGAGATCTGCGGCAGGTCGCCGGCAAACGCGAACAGCACGCCGCTGACCGAGCCCAGGATCGCCGCGAGGACGAACAGGATGATGAGGCCGGCGTTCTTGGCGAGGCGGACGACGTAGGTGGCCATGATCAGTTCGCAGTAATCAGTTCGCGGTTGCCGGTTACCATCTCCCACGAACCGGCATGCCGGCCCCGGTCGCGCCTCGCGCCTCCCCGCGTCCTTCCGGCGCGCGCGGTGCGGCGTGCGCGCCGGCCCCCGCCGCTGACGGCGCACCAGCGCCCGGACGAGCCGATTCGGCACGCGGTTGCGCTGGAGCGCGAGGGTCCTGACCCGGCGAAACCCGCTCGGACGCGCGCGGCGGGACCGGCGTCGCTTCCTGACGCGGGACTACGCGATCATTTCCACGCGGCTGCGGAGCGCTGGTCGGCCGCGTCTCGTACGACGGGGCATAACCGGGCGGACGATAGGCGGGGTTGTCCCACGCGCGCCTCTCCGGCTGCTGTGTCACGCCCGCCGCTGGCTGCGGTGGGAGCGACCGCGCACCCGCCCGGCCGCTTGGAGCGATCGGCTGCGCCGTCTGCGAGCGGACGATCTCGCTGCCGCGATTGACATAACGCGGTGTCTGTCCGGTGCCGCGATCCATTGGGCCGATCGCTCCCGTGACGGGGCGACCGCTGCTGCTGGTCGCAGGGATCGGCCGCGCCGGTGCGGTCGCGGTGCGTCTGCCGGCGCTGCGAATCGGACTGGCGGCGGTGCCGCGCGCGATCGCGGGCGACCCACCGGCCGGCGCGGCGCTTTCGCTGAAATGCGGCCGCACCCCGGAGGCCCCGCGGTCCCAGTTCATCACGTGCGCCGGCGCGTTAC
>DASXLB010000046.1 GCA_036496585.1 Vicinamibacterales bacterium | reverse complement strand
GACTTTTAATCACAGGGTCGTGGGTTCGATCCCCACCCGGGTCATTTCCTCGTAACTTCCTACTGAATCAATCGATGGGCGCCGACCGCGGAGGCCGGATCCGCGCGGCGGATGTCCGTCGGTTCGGCCGTTTGTGCGAATGGTGTGCGAATAAAGTCCCGCGAGGCTTCGAAGCGCTGCAGGCCGGCATCCGTCACGCCGAGGTATCTCGACGTCATCGTGATGTTCGAGTGCCCAACCACGGCTGCACTTCCGCCAGCGTTGCGCCGCTCTCCAGCAGACGGTTGGCGAATTCGCGCCTCAGGTCGTGGTAATGCACGCCAGCCACCGACGCCCGCCGGCACGTGGCGCCCCACGCCGTCTTCACTGGCGCGATCTGCTCGCCGCCTTCGTTGCCAAACACGTCGACGCGCACACCGTTGCGACCTTCATCGGTGTCCTTCACGCGTTCGTGGACGGGAAGCCGTATTCGCGCAACCCGCGCGACATCGTCCTCGGAGCCCACACGCAGATCACGCCGGAAGTCGGGGCACCGTTCGTGCCGCCGCCCGTCTACGCGTTTCCGAACGGGTTGTGAGGACGGCCAACGTCATTCGCATAGAGTAAGGGCGCGTGTTCCTCGTTCCTGCAATCGTTCTCTGCCAGATCGTGTCTCCTGCCGTTGTTCCATCCGGAGGCGTCGTGATCGCTGCGGACACTCGTCTGCCGGTCGCGGGCGCGCAGGTCCTGATCGTCGGCTACCGCGGCGTCGAGCGTACGGATGCCACGGGTCATTTCCGCTGGGCGGCGGTGCCGCCGCCGGCGCCGGTGACGCTGATTGTCATCTTGCCGGATGGACACGTTGCTCGACCGATACGAGTCGAGTCGTGGACTACGGCTGGAGATCTGATGCTCGACGCGGAAGCCGTGGTGACCGATACGGTCACGGTTGACGGCGTAGCCCCGACGATCGACAGCGCACCCGCTGCATCGACTACGCTCTTGCCCGCGGCGGATATCGAACAGCGCGCACCGGCCACGCTGACCCAGGCGCTCGAGAATGTCCCTGGCGTCGCCGCTATTGCCGACGGGGGACAGGGCGCGGTGCCCGCGATCCGCGGGCTTGGTCGCGATCGCTCCTTGATCCTGCTCGACGGCAACCGCGTGTCCACGGAACGGCGAGCCGGTCCCAATGCGTCGTTTCTCGATCCGGCGACTGTCAGCAGTATCGAAGTCGCCCGGGGAGCCGGCTCGGTGGCCTACGGCTCGGACGCATTCGGCGGGGTGATCGCCGCGAGTACGCGGCGGCCCGATTACCACGCGCCGTGGACGGCTCGAGTGTCCGGAACCGTGGGTGCGGGGATCCCGGAGGCGCGCGGCGAAGTCGAGCTGTCGCGTGGCTACGGATCCGGCGGCATCCTCGTCGCGGTGCACGCCCGCGAGTTCGACGACTACCGCGCGCCCACCGGAACGGTCCCGAACTCGGGCTGGAAGGATGGCGGAATCAGTGCGCTCTGGGAGCACTCGACCGGTTCGGGCACGTGGTCGGCTGGCTGGATCACGGGACTGGACCGCGACATCGGCCGTCCGCGGAACGACGCGACGACAATCACGGCGACGACCCCCTATGAAGACTCGCATCGGCTCACGCTCTCGTACCAAGCCCGTTTGGCGGGGTGGTTCAGGAACGTGCGGTTCGGCGGCCTCTACGGAACGTCGCGGGAACGGACCGAACAGGATCGGCTCGCCACCGCGAAGCAGCCCAGGCAACTGGCCCAGGCCGACATGTCGTCGCGCGACGGGCAACTGCGCATCACCGGAGAGCACGGCTTCGGCCGGATCCGGCTCCAGATGGGCGCCGACTATCAGGGGCGCTACGGCCTCGAGGCGACCGACACGACGGTGGCCTACACGCTCGCCGGTGACCTCGCGTCGTCGGTCGCGAATCCATCGATTGAGTCCGCGCATCGCCATGGGCTGGGCATCTTCGGTCAGGCCGATGCGCAGGTGACGCCGCGCCTCCGCCTGAGCGGCGGACTGCGTGCCGATACGGTGCACAACATCAATGAGGGCGGGTACTTTGGCGATCGCCGCGTCATCAACAGCGCGGTGGCGGGCCTCGCAAGCGCGACGTATACCGTAGCGCCGCGCACCACGCTCACGGCGCAAGTCGCTCGCGGGTTCCGCGATCCGACCCTGACGGACCGCTTCTACCGTGGCCCGGTCGGCCGCGGATTCATCGAAGGGAATCCCGATCTCGAGCCGGAGACGAGCCGCCAGATCGACGTGACCGCCCGGTGGGAGAACGGCCCGCTCCGGGTCTCCGCCGCCTGCTACGACTACAGAATCGCGAATCTCGTCGAGCGTTACCTGGTGGGAACAACCAACTTCTTCTTCCGGAATCGCGGCGCAGGTGATCTGCGCGGCGGTGAGGTCGAGGCCCAGGCGAGCGTGCCCTATGGATTCCTCATGGATGTGACCGCGCAGACCTCGCGTGGCCACGACGCCGACACCGGCGCGCCGCTCGACGACATCGCCCCACCCTCGGTCGCGCTCGTCGTGCGGCACGCGGCGGGCAACCGGATGTCGTCGTATCTGCGGATCGCCGCCATCGCGCGTCACGATGCGGCCGGCCCGAGCGAGGTCCCGACGCCGGGGTATGTGCCGCTCGATGCCGGCGTGACCTGGCACTGGTCGCGGAGTGGTGAACTGAGCGGTCTCCTGCGAAATGCCCTCGACCAGCGTTTCTACTCCAACGCCGGCCCCCGCTGGGTCGATGCCCCAGGCCGCAACGGAACGCTCACGTTATTGCTGAGGTTCTGACCTATTCGGGTATCATCTGCCCCGTCCTTAATGAAAAAGATTGGATCGCCGGCGCGCCGGAAGTTTCTCCAACTCGGCGCGTCTGGCGTCGCGGCGGCCATCGGTTCCGGCGGTGGGTTGCTCGCCGGCCATGAGCCTCAGGCCCAGACGTCCTCGTCGACGGCGGCCCCGCCGCAGGCGCCTCCCTCTCCTCCCGACGCCACGGGCGTGATGGACCCTGCCGCGATGCCCACGGAGACGTGGACAGAGCCCTGGGTCTGGCGACCTGCCGACTGGCCTGGCCAGGCGCTGGATCTGAACGTTGTCGAGCGTAACGAGCCCGAGAAGGCGCCGTCGCTCGGGCAGATTTTCCCTGGCCAATTCAGCTTTGGCGGCATCAGCCCGGCGCCGACGATCCGCGTCCGCGGCGACGGCGTGCTTCGCATCCGCCTGCGGAACCTGCTTGGCGCCGATTTCGGCAAGATGTGGATCGGGCCGTGCCCGGATCCGCTCTCGGTGCCCACTGACCAGGCCTTCGCCTTCGAACGCGAGGTGGCAAAAGCCGCAGGCAAACCGGTTCCCGACAAGTCCGATCCGGCGTTCACCGTGCTCGAGCACCTCGAAGCGTTCGGCCGATTCCTGTCGGTGATGACAATGGACGGCCAGTGCATGACGGGCATCTCGAACTCCGAGCATGGCTCGCGCGTGACCAACCTGCACACCCACGGGCTGCACGTCATGCCAGGCGCCAACCCCGGCCGGGGCACCGAGTCCGACAACGTGCGGGTGCGGCTGTTGAGCCATGACGACTGGGCGATGCGCCAGAAGATGGGCGGCGCCGCGTGCATGTCGAAACCGCACGAATACGTCGGCCACGTGGACTACGAGATCTCGCTCGGCCACGTACAGCGGGCCGCGATGCAGGAGGCCGGACGCCCTCCCCAACCGGATCCGCCGGGCACCCACTGGTACCACCCGCATGCTCACGGCTCCACGCACGACCAGGTCTCGTCCGGCATGGCCGGCTTCCTCATCGTCGAAGGGGATGTGGACGACGCGATCAACACGGCGATGACGGGGAGCGCGCATCCGGACCCGACCGAGCCGACGGGCGCTCACGACTATCGCGAGCGGCTCGTCTTCATCCAGCGCGTCGCCGTCAATTCGTCCGACTTCAATGCCCCGGGGAGTCGCCGACAGCGCTTCCTTCCTGCGCCGGTGCCTCCTGAGGGCATTCCGCCGCCGTGCGTCATGTTCATGCGGCCTGGCGCCGTCGAACGCTGGCGTGTCCTGAACGGCAGCGTGGACGGCCGCGGCTTCAAGCGCGTGATGGTGCTGGACGGCCAGTACGTCTTCAAGGGCGATCGACTCCACCGCGTCGAGAAGGTCGACGGCACGCCGCCGACGCGTCGTCTCATCGCGATGACCCGTGCGGATATCGAAGCGGCCAAGATGCCGATCTAC
Source organism: Vicinamibacterales bacterium (assembly GCA_036496585.1). Classification (NCBI taxonomy): domain Bacteria; kingdom Pseudomonadati; phylum Acidobacteriota; class Vicinamibacteria; order Vicinamibacterales; species Vicinamibacterales bacterium. The sequence goes on along the minus strand of DASXLB010000046.1, from coordinate 9,756 downwards.
CAGCTTGCCGTGGACGGCATCACGCTCGTGAGCGTCGAGAACGGCCGCGCGCGGCACACCATCAAGGATCTATCTCGTAGTAATGCGGACTCGGTGAATCCGCTGACGCGTCCTCCAGCCGCCGGCCAGTCGGAATCGGAGGCCTTGCTTCGCAATCTCGAGGCGTGCTTCCGCGATGGCCAGTCGCTCCGCGATGCGTTCGTCCGGCCCAACGAGGTCTGGATGTCCACGGCCAACCGGACGGATCTGCTCTTCAAGGCGCCGTTGAATGCGGCAGGCCGGGTGTTCACGGTCGTCGCGCAGGAGGAGATTCTCCACACCGACAACTTCCAGGGGCGCGTGCAGCGGAGCCTCAGCCTCGGCCGCCCGGCCTTCGGCCCGGCCAACCCCGGCCCGGTGGACCTGGTCGTGGCGCACGTCCATGTGCGTGGCACCCCCGTCGAGGGGGGAGACTTCGAGGTGATGTCGCTGCGGGATCACCTGCCGCCGGTGCCGCCCTACCTGCAGCCGGTCGCGGACGAGGAAACCCGCATGGCGGCGGCCGAGGCGCGCGCGCGTGGCGTGAAGCCCGGTAGCCACCGGACGCGGGTCGTGAGCTATTCCGGCTACGGCTCGGCGGGGTTCCCGATTATCGACGTGCCTGAGTCGTACGCCACTGCCCACCCGGAGTTGAAGAACCTGACGTGGGCCGAAGTCCAGGGCAAGCGCGTCCTGCTGGCGCCCAACGCGCGCACCATGGCGGTCAACAACCAGATGGATCTGGCGAAGAATCCAAACCCGCCGCCGCCACGGAAGTTCGCGCCCGGCGAGCCCGATCGCATCCGCCCCCTCGTCGAGACCGCGGAGGAGTGGGTTCTCTACAACCCGTCGGTGACCCTCTGGGCCCATACCGATCTCGAGCGGTTCCCGCAGCCTGGCGGCACCCCCGGCCAGTTCCGCTCCTACCCGGTCCCGCGGGGTGACGGCCAGGCCCGGTTCTGGAAGGATCACGAGTTCCGCATCGTGACCAACGCCGCGGATCACCCGTTCCACATCCACGTGAATCCCATGTGGGTGACGCGAATCGAGGTACCCGACGAGCAGGGGCGGTTGCACAACCTGCTCGACGAGCCGCGCTGGATGGATACGGTCTCGATTCCCCGCAACGGCGGGCGCGTGGTGTTCCGGTCGCGGTTCGCGGACTATACCGGCCAGTGGATCCACCACTGTCACATCCTCATGCACGAGGACATGGGGATGATGCAGGAGCTGGAATGCGTCGCCGCACCGGGATCGTCGAACGCGAATCCGCGCGATCGTGTCGCCAGCCACGAGATGACCGCGGAAAAGGTCAGCGCCATCTACCCGCGGCCCTCGGTCGAGATTTCGTACCGGCAAGGCCTGTCATTCACCGATCCGAATCCTCACACCGGCCAGACCTACCCGGGCTTCGAGTTCGAGGTTCCGAAGCTGGCCGACTGACCGGCTCGGTCCCTACAGGTCCTCGGCCAGATTGGCGCCGGTGGCATGGGTGAGGTCTAGCGCGCCACCGACACCAACCTGAAACGATCGGTCGCCATCAAGATGCTGCCAGCCTCGGTAGCGGGTGATGGCGATCGGCTCGCCAGGTTCCAGCGCGAGGCCGAGGTCCCTCGCAGTTGGCGCGCTCGGGCGACGCGTCGCGCCGACTGCGCTCAGGCTCCCTCCACTCCGCTCGCGCGTTGACGGTCGCTCCGTGCGGTCGCAGCAGGCGCGTCCCGTCGGCCCGGCCGCCGCCGACCATCCTCCGCCTCGCGCTTTCAGCTCCCCCGCTCCACTCGCTTGTCGACGCTCGCTGCGGGCCGACCCCCGCCGCCGAATCGCGGCCCCGGAACGCATGCTTGGCGGCGCGGCGCAGTGAATGACACAATAGCGGGCTGACGCCCGTATGCTGCCCGTCCTCTTTCACATCGGCTCGTTCGAGATCACCAGTTTTGGCGTGATGGTCGCGCTGGGCGCGCTGGCGGGCCTCTGGGTCTTCCGCCGTGAACTGGCGCGCGCCGGCCTGCCCGACGCGGCGCTCGACGCGGCGGTCTACGGACTCGTCGGCGGACTGCTCGGCGCCAAGCTCCTCTACGTCTTCGAACACGTCCAGGAATCCCCGTTCCTGTCGCTGCTGTTCGACCGCGGCGGCATGAGCTGGTTCGGGGGGTTCGTCGGCGGCCTCGCGGCCGGCTACCTGACGATCCGTTCGCGGCACTGGCCGCTGGTGCCGGTGCTGGCCGCCGCCACGCCGGCCCTCGCCGTCGGCCAGATGCTCGGCCGCGTCGGCTGCTTCCTGGTCGGCGACGACTACGGCCGGCCGACGTCGCTCCCCTGGGGCGTGGCGTTTCCCCGCGGCCTGCCGCCGACATTCGATCGCGTGCACCCGACGCAGATCTACGAGGCGCTGTTTCTGGCGGTGCTCGCGTGGGCTCTGATCCGCTGGCGGCGCAGAGGCGTGGCCGACCGCACCGTGCTCGGACGCTACTTCGTTCTCGCCGGCGCGTTCCGGTTTCTCCTGGAGTTCGTGCGCGTGAACGTGCGCGTGCTCGGGCCGCTCACCGTGGCGCACTGCTTCGCGTTGCTCGTCGTGGTCTTCGGTCTGGTGGTGCTGCGGCGAACCGCCCCGCCGGTCCGTCACTGAACTCGGCCGTCAAAAAAGTCGACCTCGACCGCAGCGGCGCTGTGCTACATTTGGCGCGCTTGGTGCCGGCGACCGCGTAACCCGATGGCGACTTGTCCCCGCTGCAAGGGTCACCTGACAGATGGACACCGCTGCCCGCGTCGCCCCGCCCTCGTAGCGCTCGAGATCGGCGGCTCGATGCTCGGCGGGGGTTTGGCCGGCCTCCTCCTGCTGGCTGTTCTCGACCCGACCGGTCAGGCGAATCTCGACGGCCTCACCTTTTTCGTCGGCGCGCTCGTAGGCGTCGGCATCAACCGGTTCGTCCGACGCTAGCGGCCTGTTTCTTGCTCCGCGACGCCCGCAACGTTGAAAAGGGGGCGCGGCGTGTCGCAATTGCAGACAGCGACAGTAAATTCGACCATCCTCGCCGGAGACACCACGCTGGCGCTGCCACTCGTGCTCGTCGCGGATCCGAATGCCACCTCGCGCGAACGGCGCGCTGAGCAGCTCCGCAGCCGCGGCTTTCGCGTCACGCTGGCCCGAACCTCATTCGAAGCCATCGTCAAAGCCTCATGGCATCTGCCGGATCTGATCCTGCTCGACGGCGCCCTCGAAGGCGACGGCCAGGACGACACGAGCGCCCTGCTGTCGACCTGTCCCGCCACTGCCCATATCCCGATCGTCCATCTCGCCGCGGGCGGACGCCTCACGACGCGCGCCCTGGCGCGGCTGCGAGGCTGAGCGGCGGCGCGAGCGGGGCCGTTACCGGCCGCTCGACTGCGGGCTGGTCGCCGAAAACTCCTCGAACGAGCCCTTGAAGTCGACGATCCGCCCGGGCTCGATCTGCCAGACGCGGGTGCCGACCTCTTCGATCAGGTCCTGGTCGTGCGTCACCAGCAGAATCGTCCCCTCGTACTTCTGCAGCGCGACGTTCATCGCGTTGATCGACTCGAGATCGAGATGGTTGGTCGGTTCGTCGAGGACGAGGATGTTCGGCTTCTGCAGCATGATCCGGCAGAACAGCAGGCGCGCGGTCTCGCCACCAGACAACGCCTCGGTGGGCTTCAACCCTTCCTCGCCGCTGAAGAGCATCTGGCCGAGCAGCCCGTGGATGTCCTGGCGGGCGGCGTCGGGATCGAACTGGTGCAGCCAGTCGACGGCCGTCAACCCCTTCTGAATCACCCCGGTGTGATCCTGGGGGAAGTAGCCGACCAAGGTCTCGTGCCCCCAGCGCACCTGGCCGCTGTCGATATCGCCGGGCGAAGCCGCCAGCCCCGGCGCGTCGGCCAGCAGCGCCTTGAGCAGCGTCGTCTTGCCCACGCCGTTGCGCCCGACGACCACGATCTTGTCCCCGCGGTTGACGATCGCGTCGAAGCCGTCGATGACCTGGTGAACGCTGCCGTCGCTGGCAAAGGCCTTCGCGACGTCCTTGATCTCCATCGCCATCCGGCCCGACGGGCGGTTCATCTTGAAGTTGATGTACGGGCGCTGGATGTTCGAACGCGCGAGGTCGGTCGTCTGCAGCCGCTCCACTTCCTTGCGTCGCGAGGTCGTCTGCGCCGATCGCGTGCCGGCCGAGAAGCGGGCGATGAATTCCTGCAGCTGCGCGATTTTCTTGTCGCGCTGCGCGTTTTCGGACTCGACGCGGGACCGGATCTGCGTCTTCTGCAGCACCATCTCGTCGTAGCCGCCGGTGTAGGTGATGATCGTCTGGTAGTCGATGTCGGCGGTGTGCGTCGTCACCGCGTTGAGGAAGTGGCGATCGTGCGAGATGACGATCAACGTCCCCTCGTAGCGCGTCAGGGAATCGCAGAGCCAGTGGATCGACTCGAGGTCGAGATGGTTGGTGGGCTCGTCGAGGAGCAGCGCCTGCGGATGGCCGAACAGCGCCTGCGCGAGGAGCACCCGCACCTTCTGGCCGCCCTGCAGCTCCGACATCCGCCGCTCGTGCACCGCCTCGGGAATGTCGAGACCGTCGAGCAGGATCGCCGCGTCGCTTTCCGCCGAATAGCCGTCCTCTTCGCCGACGATCCCCTCGAGCTCGGCCAGCCGCATGCCCTGCTCGTCGGTCATGTCGGTGAGCGCGTAGAGGCGCTCGCGCTCCTCGAGCGCGGGCCACAGCCGCCTGTTCCCCATGATGACGGTATCGACGACCCGGAAGCTGTCGAACGCGAACTGGTCCTGCCGCAGCACTCCGACTTTCTCCGGCCGCACCACCGTGCCCTTCTGCGGCGGGGTTTCCCCGGTCAGCAGCTTCATGAAGGTGGACTTGCCGGCGCCGTTGGGCCCGGTCAAGCCATACCTCCGCCCTGGCGAGAACGCGACAGCCACGTCCTCGAACAGAATTTTCGACCCGAACCGCATCGACACACCAGAGACAGCGATCACTCGAACCTCGTCATTGAGAAGAAGGGAACCTCCGATTATAACCCGCAGCCGCCTCGATGTCCCAACGCGTAGAGCGTCGTTTCGGGATAGCCGGCGAAGGGATCGGCCGCCAGGATCCAGGCGAGGCGCGGCAAGGTGACCGGCGGAGGGTGATAGGTAGCCACCGGCCCTAGCCCGAAACAGGCCACGTCGCGGGGAGGATCGCCGTCACGCGTGCGCCAGATCAGGAAATCGGCCGCGGGCAGCGCCACCGCTTTGCCCTGCGCTTCCGGATGGCTCCAGCGCGACCAGTCGGCAAAGCTCAACTGCGGCACTGAGTAATATCGGGAGCCGGCGCGCTCGACCGGCAGGAACAGATCGGGGCCGGGTCCGAGCACGCGCGAGCCCGGCGGCACGTGGTCGGCGACGAAGCGCGCGAGCTTCGACGGATCGCGCGCGTCCCAGGTGATGGCGGCCCGCACGATCTTGGCGGCCCTGACCCCGCCGAACAGGAGGCACAACAGCAGCGCGAGCCCAGCGGCGGCGCGCCGGTGCAGCGCGCTGAGCGGGGTCGGGAGCGCGATCACCACGGCGGTCAGCGGCATCACGAAGTACACGCCGAAGATGAACGTGTAGTTGAACAGCGTGATCGTCAGCACGAGCGTCGTCCAGGTGGCGACCAGCGCGAAGGCGCCGGCGAGCGCCTGGGGCGTCGCGTCCCGGCTGCGCATCAGATAGGCCGCCGCAAGCGCGCCCGCCACCGAGAAGACGAGCGGGATCGCCTGCCACGACGTGAACATCAGATCGCGCGCCGCCGCCGCGGGCAGCAGCGCGACGTCGGTATTTTCGTGCGTAGCGATGGTCGCCATGAGCCGGACCCACCCGGCCGGACCGCCAAACCGGATCAGGGTCCACGCCAGCAGGATCCCGCCTCCGCTTGCGACGGCGGCCAGTCCGACGCGGCGGGTGGCGCGCGGCACCGGCGCGGCTCGCCACTGCTCCACTATCCCGGCGATCACGAGCGCCGCAAGAAACGGAAACGTCCGTGGCGTGGTCAGCGCCGCCGCCGCGAACAGCGTGCCGGCGCCGAGCCCATACAGCACGGGCCGCCGCTGTCGCGCGAACCCGGCGAGCAGGATGGCGAGACCGGACATCTCAATGCCTACCGCCATCGAGTCCATCCGGCCGCTCGACGCGGCCGCACCCGCTTCGGGCGTCAGCAGCAGCAGGAGCCACGTCCACGCCTGCCGGGACGGGCCGCCGCCGAGCGCGCGGCAGATGCACACGCCGGCCGCCGCGCAGAGCAGCACCCCGAGCAGGCCGATGGCGCGGAACGCCGCAACCGATACGCCGAACAGCGAAAAGAACAGGTCGACCGTCCGGAAGTAGATCGGGCCGTAGAACGCGATGTGATCGACGGCGGTCGGCGCCGACGCGTCGAGCATCGACGGCACACCCGGCGGGCCGTAGTGATACGCACGTGCGATGGACGCGTAAAACGGCTCGTCTTTTTGAGAGACGGGTTGCCGCGTCAGCGTAACGACGAACGTGCCGACGATGACGAGAGAAAGCGCCCAGACAAGAGCCGCAGCCCTCGGTGCCCGCAAACCGCGCGTAGTATAAACGAGCTACTCTCTTTATGACCACCGGTCGACGCGAGCAACTCCCTGAATGGACGGTGGCTGACGAAGCCGGACTGAGGCTCGACAAGTTCCTCGCCGCGCCGGCGCGGCTCGGCTCGCGGGCGCGCGCGATGACGGCGATCGAGCGGGGAAAGATCTTTCTCAACGAGCGCGAGGCCGGCGCCTCCGACGCCGCGACCCGGCTGGCGGCCGGCGATCGCGTCCGCGTCTGGATGGACCGACCCGGGAGCGCCCGCGCGCACGCCGGTCCGCGGCAGGTCGCCGACGTCCTGATCGTCTACGAAGACGAGGCACTGCTCGTCGTCAACAAGCCGCCGGGGCTGCTGGCGGTGCCGCTCGAGCGCAAGGCCCAGGCCTCTTCGGTGTTCGATCAGCTCGAGGACCACTTCCGCTCGCGCGGCAAGCGCAGGCCGCTCGTCGTCCACCGCATCGATCGCGACACCTCCGGCCTGGTGGTGTTCGCGAAGACGACTGCGGCGCAGCATGCCGTCAAGGATCAGTTCCGCCGCCGCGAGCCCGACCGCGTCTACCTCGCCGTGGTCTACGGCCGGCCGTCGCCGCCGAGCGGCACATGGCGCGATCATCTCGTGTGGGACGACAAGGCGCTGATCCAGAAGGAGACCCACCCGAACGATCCCCACGCGCAGGAGGCGATCAGCGACTACCGGTTACGGGAAGCGCTGGGGGACGCGTCGCTGATCGAAGTACGTCTGCGCACCGGCCGACGGAATCAGATTCGCATCCAGGCGCGGCTGCGCGGCCACACGCTCGTCGGCGAGAAGCGGTATACGTATGGTCCCGACGCGATCCGGACGATTAGTTTCGAGCGTCAGGCGCTGCACGCCTTCCAGTTGTCGTTCCTGCATCCCGCTGACGGCCGCCGTCTGACGTTCGAAGCGCCGCTGCCGGCCGACTTCCAGTCGCTGCTCGATCGTCTAAGAAAGCGTTGAAGGCGTCGGCCGCGGCCGCCGGACGCGGACGGCTTCGGCGGGGGCTAGCGCACGAACGGGATGTAGGCGGACACGCGCGCGCGGTACGCGTCGAAGACGGATCCGAACCGCGACGCCAGCAGCGCGTCTTCGATGCGCACGCGAATCTCGGTGCCGGCCAGAAAGAAGACCGCCGCAATCGCCAGGAACCGCAGCCGCGTCAGCAGCAGCCCGGTGCCGAGCAGCATCGCCAGCATCGACGCGTAGATCGGATGACGGACGATCCGGTACGATCCCTCCTGCACGAGGCGGTGGTCGGCGTTCAAACCGGCGTCGAACCGCCACTGCCGTCCCAGCGTGCGCGCACTCGTCCAGGTGAGCAGCGGGCCGGCCGCCAGGAACGGCAGGGCCGCCGCCCACCGCCACCACGGCGTCGCCGCTGCCCACGCCCACGCGCTCCAGACGAAGAAGAAGCCAACCCCTTCGAGCGCGATGCCCCACCGCGCCCGCTTGTCGATCGTCTGGGCGGCGACACCTTTTGAGAGACCGAAGAACGGCACCATCCACAATCCCCACGCCGCGGCAAGCGTGACGAGCGCGGCCGCGGAGACTCTCAAAAGATGGTCCCCGTCTCTCCCAGCATCGCCTTCCGGACGAGCGGCAGCGGTAGCGGCCCGAGATGGATGAACGTGTCGTGGAAATCCTGAAGCGTGAACTGCGCGCCTTTTTTTGCCTTGTAGTCGTCCCGCAGCTTCAGGATCATCAGCTTGCCCATCGTGTAGTAGCCGTAGGTCGCGTCCGTGGTCCCGCGCTTGGCCTCGGACACGGCCACGGGCCGCGGCTGGTAGCCGTCGCTCACGAAGAAGTCTTCGGCCTGCTTCACCGTCATGCCCTTGGTGTGCAACTTGATGCCGGCGATGAACCGGGCATCGCGCAGCAGCGCGTCCTGGATCTGTGCGAGGCGGTACTTCGGGTCGCCGTCGTGAAAGCCTTCGTCGAGCACCATCTGTTCGCAGTAGTGGGCCCACCCTTCCGAGTTGCTGGCCACGCCGATCACCTTGCGGACGTCCGACGGGAACTGCTTCGCGTAGAGGAACTGCAGGTAGTGCCCCGGCCACACTTCGTGGACCGACACGTTCGAGATGGCGGCGAAGTACCACTGCGACATGAACTCGGCGATCTGCTTCTTCGGCCACTTCGGGTCCGGCAGCGTCATGTTGTAGTAGGCCTCGGTCGCCTTCGTCTCATACGGGCCCGGCGTGTCCATCGAGGCCGAGGTGGTCGCGCGCATGAACGGCGGCGTCTCCTGCACGCGGGCCGGCGCCGCCTGCGGCACGGAGACGATGTGGTGATCGGACATGAAGTGACCGAGCGCGTCGAGCTCGGCCTGTGTCACCGACAGCAGTTTGTCGGCCGGCGGATGCTCGGCCTGCACCCTGGCCAGCACCTCCATCGGCGTATGCGCCGGGTCGATCTTCTTGGCCGTCTCGGCGAAGGCCGCCTTGTTCTTCGCCATGTCCTGCTCGGCGATGGTGAGGAGCTGGTCGATCGGCGTGTCGATCATCTCGTCGGCTGCCAGCTTTTTCGCGTAGACGTCGGCGCCGATGGCGTACTCGCCTTTCGACCGCTTCGAGAGATCGGTCTGCAGCCATGTCTTGTAGTCGCCGAGCGCGGCGATCACGGCGTCGTTCGACTGCTTGAACTGTGCGAGGAGCGCGGCGTCCTTGACCTCCGGGAACGCTTGCGGCACCGCGTCCTTGAAGAAGCCCTGGCTGCCGTCGAGTTGATCGATGGCAATCCGGGTCAGGATGGCGGGCGGGTTGTCGAGGTTCTTGCGCGCCTCGAGCAGGGCGGCCGGCATCTGCTTCTCGCGCGCGATCACCTGCTTCAGGCGTACCTCGGGCGGCGCGTAGGAGCGCTTGATCATCAGATAGGCGGTGTTGGTGATGCCGCTGCTGTAGATGTCGGGATTGCGCGCCCACGGCTGGACGGTCTGGAGCGACAGGACGCGCGAGTCGATCGCGTGCAGCAGCATCTCGCGATCGAGCTGGTTCGACGGCGACAACGACGCCGGGTCGGCGGCGGCGATCCGCTGCCGGAACGCCGTCGCGGCGGCGGCCTCGTCGGTCACCGCCTGCTTCGAGTAGTCGTCGAGCGTTTCGTCGTACTTGTGGATCCCGAGCGCCGTCGCCAT
>DASXLB010000045.1 GCA_036496585.1 Vicinamibacterales bacterium | reverse complement strand
ATGCCAATGATGAACATCTTTGAGCCGTTGTTCCTCCTGATCGTCTTGACGGCGGCGGTGTCCGTGCTGACCGCGGCAGGATTCGCCGTGACCGGCCGGTTCAGGCGCGCGGGCCGGATCGTCACCCGAGTCGTGATCGCGGCTGCCGTCTACATGACGATCGTCATCGCCGTCACCCTTTTCAGTGGCCGCCGCGTCTATCGCGTCGCCGAGGAGCGTTGCAACGACGATTGGTGCATCACCGTCACCGGCTGGCAGCGAGCTGCCGCGCCAGGCACCGATGTCACGATCTCGCTGCGACTGAGAAACCGCGCCCGGCGCGTGCCGATGGGAGAGCGTGGAACCGTCATCTACCTCACGGACGCGCAGCGGCGCCGGTTCGATCCGGTGGCGGATCCGTCGGAGCTGCCGTTCACCACGGTGCTGCAGCCCGGCCAATCGATCATGACCACGCGACGGTTCCAGGTGCCGACAGACGCGCGCGACCTCGGCGTGGTTTACAAGGGCGAAGGTGGCTTTCCGATTGGCTGGTTCGTCATCACGGAAGGCGGCTGGTTTCAGCCGCCCCCCATCGTCGCGCTGCAGCCGGCCACCGCCAGCCGGTGAGCCCATCGCGCGTGAGGACGCGCACACCGTGCCTGATGGCGGTTGAGAGGCTTCCAGAGCCGCTCACCACCGGGCCGATGCGCACCTTGCCGATCGTGCTGGTGTTCGCCGCGATGTTCTACTGGCTGTGGCGGGTGCGCAGCCGACGCGGGTTCGTGTCGGCGCGATAGACGATGGCCGCGGGTTGCTTATAACTCCCTGACGCCGTGGCTGCGGATGAGGAAGTAGATCGATACCGCGAGGATCAGCATCCCGTTCACTTCCAGCACGACCGGCGCCGACAGGCGGCTCGCGACGTAGCCGGCGGCGAGGCTGCCGAGCGGCATGCCGCCGCGGAACGCCACCATGTAGATGCTCATCACCCGTCCGCGCAGTTCGTCGGTCACGATCAGTTGCACCAGCGAGGCGGTCATCGAGAACGTCATCAGCAGCGTCGCGCCCGTGCCGAAGAGGATCGCGTCGCTCAGCCAGCCGACGCGAGTGACCGCGAAGGCGGTGACCAGGATCCCGAACGCCGCCTGGGTCAGCAGCAGCACGCGACCCATGTGGCGGAAGCGCCCCAGCCACGCCACGATCAGCGCGCCGCAGACCGCGCCGGCTCCCGAGAACGCCATCATGTGGCTGTAGCGGTTGATGTCGCCGTGGAAGATGTCCTTCGCGAACACCGGCAGGAAGGTGAGCAGCGGCAGCCCGAGAAACGTCGTCAGCCCGCCGAGCACCGCCAGCGAGACGATGGTCGGCTGGCCTTTCGTGTAGCGCAGGCCGCCCTTCAGCTCGTCGACGAGTGATTTCTGCGGCGGCTTCACCTGCCGGATCGTCATCGACAACAGCGCGACGATGACCACCAGGAAGGAGAGTCCGTTGAGGCCGAAGCAGGCGGCGCCGCCCCAGGCGGCGAGCGTGACCCCGGCCAGCAGCGGCCCGAAGACGCGCGCCAGGTTGAACTGAATCGAATTGAGCGCGATCGCGTTCGGTAAGTCCTTCTTCTGGACCAGCGACGGAATCAGCGCCTGGTAGGCGGGCCCGCCGAATGCCTGTCCGAGGCCAGCGATGAACGACAGCAGCAGGATCTCGGCGACGGCGATGTGATTGAAGTAGACGAGCAGCGCCAGCGTGAACGCCGTCGTCATCTGAATCAGCTGCGATCCCAGCAGCACGTAGCGCCGATCGTAGCGGTCGGCGACGACGCCGCCGATGAGCGTGAGGAGCAGGATCGGCAGCTGGCCGAAGAAGTAATCGAGGCCGAGATACCACTCCGACTTGGTCAGCTCGAAGACGAGCCACGCCTGCGCGACCTGCTGCATCCAGTTGCCGACCGTCGACGTGAACGCGCCAAACCACAGCACCCGGAAATCGCGGTAGTGGAAGGCGGCCAGCGCGCGGCCGATGATGGGGTGAAGCGGAGCCGAGGGGGTTTCGTGGGAGCTCGGCTGGGCGGCTGTGGACAACGCCTAATCATTGTAACCACTTACAGTCGCGCTTGATCCTCCGACCGATGCGCGCATATACTCGCGCTCGAAGGCGAACAAAAAGCGAAAATGCGCGCTGTCCTCGAATCGCTGCTGCGGGCCCGGAATCTCGACGTGACGCTGGCGGCGCTCGGCCCGGCCGGCGAACCGCTCGACCCGGCGCGCACCGCGCCGACCGGCTGCGCGGCGCTCGACCGGCTGCTCGGCGGCGGCCTGCGCCGCGGACACCTCTCGGAGATTACCGGCGCGCCGTCGACCGGCGTCACGCAGCTGGCGATCCAGATGCTCGCCGCCGCGACCGCGCGCGGCGAAGCGGTGGCGCTCGTCGACACCTGTGACACGTTCGATCCGGCGTCGGCGGCGGCGCACGGCGTCGCGCTGCCGCAACTGCTGTGGATCCGCGAACGCGGCGATGCGGCGCGCGCGCTGCACGCGTTCGCGCTGGTGCTGCAGGCGGGCGGCTTCGGCCTCGTCGTGTTCGACGTCGCCGACGTTGCGGCGCACGCGCGGCGGCGTTTTCCCCCTACGACGTGGATGCGCGCGGCGCGGATGATCGAAGCCGGCGAGACGGTGGCGGTGCTCCTCGGCCGCGAACGGATGGCGCGCAGCGCCGGCGGCGTCACGATCGCGCTCGAATCCGTGCCGGCGGCCTGGCAGGGCCACACGCATCGCGCGCGCATCTTCAGTGGTCTGGCCGTCACCCCGCGTGTCATCGGGGCGGTCGTCGCCGGCGGACCGATCGGCGCGGGCGTGGCTGAGGCGTCGATTCCGAAATGACCGTCCCGTCGTACGAGGATCTCACGCCGGGCATTCCCGACGTGGCCGAAGCGGAAACCGCGGGGAACCTCGCCTCGTTGCTCCGTGAGCGTCGGGTGGCCAGCTCCCCGCTTCCGGCGTCCGGCGCTCAGCATCCGGGTGCCGCGTTATACGCCTGCCTGCGCCTGGGAGCGGCGAGCGCGACGCTGGAAGCGGTCCTCGCCATTGCCCACGACTTCTCGCCACGCGTCCGCCGGGCCAGCGCCCGCGAGGTCGTGCTCGACGTCTCGGGGCTGGGCGGCCTGATCGGGCCTCCGGCGGAGATCGCGCGACAGCTCGCGCAGGCGCTGCTCGGCGCGGGAATCGCGGCGAGCGTTGCGCTGGGCCAGACGCAGGTGGTGGCCCGACTGCTCGCGCAGGCGGACGCCGGGCAGACCGGTGGATCGTGCGCGCCGCTGCCGGTGCGGCTGCTGCAGGAGCTCGAGACGTTGCCGCCGGGCATCACGGATCGCGATCGCGCGCGGATCTACGAGACGCTCGAACGCTGGGGGATCGCGACGCTCGGCGACCTGGCGGCGCTGCCGGCCGCTGGCCTGTCGTCGCGACTTGGGCGGCGGGGCGCGGCGCTGCAGCGATTGGCGCAGGGTCTCGACGCCTCGCCATTCGTTCCCGACGCCGGCACGCCGCGTTACGTGGGACGGCTCGAGCTGGAATGGCCGATCGACGCGCTCGAGCCGTTGTCGTTCGTGCTGGCGCGGCTGCTCGAGCCGTTGACGGCGTCGCTCGAACGCGCCGACCGTGGCGCGGCGGCGATCCGCCTCGATCTGCGGCTGACGGATCGATCGACGCACGCGCGCCTGCTGCAACTGCCCGCGGCGATCCGCGAGGCGCGCGTCCTGCGGACGCTGCTGCTGCTCGATCTGGAATCGAGTCTGCTCTTCACGGCGGCGCGCGACGCCATGATCGACGTGGTCGCGATCGAGCTGGATCCGGCGCCGGCGCGCATCACCCAGTTCTCGCTGTTGCATCGGGCGCTGCCGTCGCCGGAAACCCTGGCGACGCTGACGGCGCGGCTGTCGGCGCTCGTCGGCGAATCGCGGGTCGGCGCGCCGGTGCTGATCGAGACCCATCGGCCGGGAGGGTTTGGGATGGTGGGGTATGAGCCGGGAAAAGGTGCCGAGGGTGCTAACGGTGCCAAGGGTGCTGAAGGTGCTGGTGCCAAAGGTGCTAACGGTGGCAAGGGTGCTGAAGGTGCTGGTGACGGGGGTGGGGTTCCGCGGGGTGTGGGGGGCGCCGTGCTCAGGCGCGAGCGCCGGTCCGTGGCGTTGAGCGTCCGTGTCGAGCACGGGCGGCCTGTGTACATCGCCTCGTCGCAGCGCGGCGTGCCGTACGGCGCGGTGGTGCAGGCGGCAGGACCGTGGCGGACGTCCGGCGAGTGGTGGAGCGACGAGCGGTGGAACCGCAACGAATGGGACGTCGCCCTGAAGAGCGGCGCGGTCTGCCGGATTCATCAGGATCGAACGACAGAGCAGTGGCTCTTCGAGGGGACGTATGACTGAGTTCAATCACCCGTAGCACCGCCACCGTGTCGTACATCGAGCTGCACGCGTCTTCCGCCTTTTCTTTTCTCGACGGCGCCTCGCTGCCCGAAGCGCTTGCCGAGCGCGCCGCCGCGCTGGGCTATTCCGCGCTGGCGCTCCTTGATCGCGACGGCGTCTACGGCGCGCCGCGCTTTCACCTGGCCGCGAAGAAGGCGGGGCTGAAGGCGATCATCGGGGCGGAGCTGACGCTGCGAGGCACGAACGGCCTCGTGCAATCCGTCGCGGCCGGCAGCGGCGCCCGCGCCTCGCGTCTGGTGCCGCGCGTGCCGCCGGACAGCGTCTTTCGCCTGCCCGTCCTCATCGAATCGCCGGTCGGCTACAAGAACCTGTGCCGGCTGTTGACGACGATGAAGTTGCGCGCGCCGAAGGGGGAGGGCGTGCTGTCGCTCGACGAGCTCGACGGGCACACCGCCGGCCTCATCGCGATTGGCGGCCGCGCCATGCTGAGCGGCGCGCGCTTCGGCGTCGGCGGCCTGATCGACCGCCTGGTCGGCGTGTTCGGCCAGGCGAACACGTATCTCGAGCTGCAGCGTCACCTGCTCCGCGACGAAGAAGCCGACAACCACGCGCTGCGCGATCTCGCGGGCGCCTATCACCTGCCGATCGTCGCCACCAACGGCGTGCGCTTCGGCGAGCCGGCCGCTCGGCCGCTCTACGACGTGCTCACCTGCATCCGCCACAAGACGACACTGGCGCAGGCCGGGCGGCGCCTGAGCGTCAACGGCGAGCGCTACCTGAAGAGCCCGGCCCAGATGGCCGCGCTCTTCACCGACCTGCCCGAGGCGCTGCACGCCTCGCGCGAACTGGCCGATCGTCTGTCGTTCACGATGGCCGACCTCGGCTATCGCTTTCCGGCGTATCCGGTGCCGGAGCGCGAGTCGATGGCGTCGTTCCTGCGCCACATCACCATGGCGGGGGCGCGCGAGCGCTATCGGCCGATCGAGCCGCGCCACGCGCGGCAGCTCGAACGCGAGCTCGATCTGATCGAGAAACTCGATCTCGCCGGCTACTTCCTGATCGTCTGGGACATCGTCAACTTCTGCCGGCAGGAGGGGATTCTGGTGCAGGGGCGGGGCTCCGCGGCCAACAGCGCCGTCTGCTACAGCCTCGGCATCACCGCGGTCGATCCGGTCGGGATGGATCTGCTGTTCGAGCGGTTCCTCTCGGAACAGCGCGGCGAGTGGCCAGACATCGACCTCGATCTGCCGAGCGGCGATCGCCGCGAACGCGTCATCCAGCACATCTACCGCAAGTACGGAAAGCTCGGGGCGGCGATGACCGCCAACGTGATCACCTATCGCGGCCGGAGCGCGGCGCGCGAAGTCGGGAAAGCGCTGTCGATCGATGCGGCCACCGTCGATCGCCTGGCCAAGACGATGAACCATTTCGAGTACGTCGATCCGCACGAGACGCTGGCGAAGAACCTCGGATCGGCCGGCGCCGACGCCGCGGATCCGGCGATCCGGCAGTTCGGCGAGCTCTGGCAGCAGATTCAGGATCTGCCGCGGCATCTCGGCCAGCACTCGGGGGGCATGGTCATCTGCCAGGGACGGCTCGACGACGTCGTGCCGCTCGAAACCGCTTCGATGCCGGATCGCGTCGTCATCCAGTGGGACAAGGACGACTGCGCCGACATGGGCATCGTGAAAGTCGACCTGCTCGGGCTCGGCATGATGGCGGTGCTGCAGGACGCGCTGGAAGTGGTGAACGCCGCCGGGGGGCGGGACGCCGGCCGCGGAGAGCGTG
>DASXLB010000044.1 GCA_036496585.1 Vicinamibacterales bacterium | reverse complement strand
TCCGAACGAGTCCAGGAGGCGCTTGCCTATCGGGGACTCGCCGGGCCAGAGACGCGCCGACAGATTCTCGCTGACGATCGCCGCGCGCGGCGCGCCTGGCCTGTCGATCGAGGAGAAATCTCGTCCGGCGCGCAGCCGAATGCCCATGGTCTCAAAGTAGCCGGGTGTGACAGCCTCGAAGTTGACCACCGGATTGGCGAGCCACGCGGCGTCGAGGTCCTGCTGCCCGTCGCGCAGCAGCCCGCTGTCCCAGCCGATCACGCCATGCGCGAATGGCCGATCGAGCACGACCGCGGCCGATCGCGCCGCAGGCAGCCGCGCGAGGCTCTCGATCAGACCGTCGACCGCTTGCTGTCTGGCCTTCGGCGTCGGATAGCGCGACTGATCGAGCCGGCTCAGATCGAGCGCCAGAACGTTCGATGGATCGAAGCCAAGATCGAGCGCCGCCAGCCGGCGGAAACTCTGCCAGGTGAGCGCGCTGGCGGTGAGCAGCGTGACGGTGATGGCCACCTGAGCGACGACGAGCAGGCGGCGTGTATCGGCCCCGATGCTTCTGCCTGGGTCTCGCTCCGACAGCGCGTGCCTCGGACCGGCGATCGTCGGTCGTATCGACTGCAGGGCCGGAACGAGCGTGACGCCGAACGTGACCGCCGCAGTGATCAGCAGACAGACGGCGAGCGCGACGGAATCGACGCGCGTCTCGGACAGGCGCACGACGGTGGTGGGACTGACGGCAATCAGTGCGCGGAGCGACACGGTCGCGATCGCGGTTCCGAGCAGGCTGCCGGCCGCAGCCAGGACGCCCGCTTCGGCCAGCTGCTGTCGCGCCGAAGTCCATGCGCTGGCGCCGAGCGCGCGCCTGAGAGCCAGCTCGCGCGCGCGAAGCGCGTTGCGCGCGACGAGCAGCCCGGCCACATTCGCGCACGCAAGCACGAGCACGAGACAGACGGCGCCCATCAGGACCCACAGTGCGCGGCGCGCGTTTCCGAAGACGTGATCGACGAACGGCGTCGCCGCGACGCGCGCGTCAGCGTCGGTCGGCGCGTGCGGGAGCCGCTTCCAGCGGCCGGTCGCCTCGGTCAAAGCCTGCGCCACCGATACACCAGGTTTCAAGCGCGCCACGATGTGAAAGGCGCCGACCGAATCGAAGAGATCCTGGAGACCGACGGGTGTCCTGTCGGCTGCCGTCAATGCAAGAACCGTTGCCACCGGCGTCCACAGGTCGGCGCCGACGGGATAGAAGAACTCTGGTGGCATGACGCCGAGGATGCGCCACCGATCCGAGCCGATCGTCAACGTCTGTCCGACGATCGTGGGATCCCCTCCGAGCCTGGCTCTCCAGAATGCCGCGCTGACGACCAGCGCCAGCGGCGCGCCCGGGTGATCTTCGCCGGCCTGGAACGTCCGCCCGACAAGCGCGCGCGCGCCGAGCGCCTCGAAGAAGGTATCGGACACCGCGCACTGCGTGCCGCGCACGCGCTGGCCGTCCGGCAGGATGATGTCGGTCGGTATCGGCCAGTTCGCCGATCCCGTGAGCGCAACGTGCTCGAAGGAAGACGAGGGCTGGCTCAGACTCTTGTATGCGCTGTAGGTGAACTCGCCGGCCGCGTCTCCGACGTGCGGCCACATGACGACGAGGCGCTGCGGCTGCGCGACGTCCATGGATTTGAGCAGCACCGCTTCCACGATGCTGAACATTGCCGTGCAGGCGCCGATCCCAAGGGCGAGTGTGAGTATCGCGGCAATCGCGAGTGCCGGCTCGTTCGCGAAGCGACGGACCGCAAGGCGCAAGTCGCCGCGCATCGGCGGATAGTATCAGCGTCTGGTCAGGACGGTCGGCGCTAGGTAGCGGCCTGGCGTCAGGCCGCCGCGTGAATCTGGCGCAGAAATGGAGTGGCTGCCAGCTGGATCGCTGCGCAGGGTTTGCGTACCCCTACGATCAAATAGTGGTCTGACCCCCGTCTGACCCCGGTTTGACCCCGTGCTCAGCGCTGCGGCGCAGGTCCGGGCTTCTTGGCAAGATCCGCCTTCAGCGTCTCGACCGCCTTTTCGATCTGCGCGTCCGTGCCCTTGGCGAAGTCGGCAGGCGTGTTGTCGACGTAGACGTCGGGTGGCACGCCGTAGTTCTCCATGTTCTGCCCGCCGGCCGTGAGCCACACGCCGCTGCCGGGCGTTCTGATCGCGGAGCCGTCGAGCAGCGTGTAGGATCCCGTTCCGATCACCGCGCCCATCGTCGGCACGCCGACGACCTTGCCGAGGCCGAGCGCCTTGAAGCCGGCGGGGAACATCTCCGCGTCGGATGCCGACCGCTCGTTCTGCATCACCACCATCGGGCCGTAGAAATTCTGCGGGCGCGGCTGCTGGAAGCCGGCGTCGCGACCGACCGTGTACTGATACTCGCGTCCGGCGAGGATGCCGAGCAGTTCCTGGTCGATGCCGCCGCCACCGTTGAAGCGCTGATCGATGATGAGCGCCTTCTTGGTGCGGTTGGCGGTCAGATCGAGCTGGAACTGACGCAGCGACGGCGCGTCCATCGCCCGGATGTGCAGATACCCGATGTCGCCGTTGCTCAGCTTGGCGACCATCTGCCGGCGATCATCGACCCATTTCGCGTACTGCAGATCGCCGAACTCGGTGCTGCCGACAGGCGTGATCGTCACTTCCCACGCGCCGTCCTTCGCCGGCTTGTCGTTGAGCAGGAAATGGAACTTGGTCCCGGGCGCGAGCGTGAAGAACTGCCAGTAGTTCTCGCTGCTCTTCAGATCGTGGCCGTCGACCGAGACGACGAAATCGCCGGTCTTGATTTTCAGATAGTCATGGTCGGCCGGGCCGTCTTTGTAGACGTGGCCGACCTTGAACAGCCCGGCCGCATCGGCGACGAGATCGAAACCCGGATAGCGCGTCTGCTGCGTGCGCTCGACGGGATTGGGGCCGCCGGTCACGCCGGTGTGCGATGCGTTGAGCTGCCCGATCATCATCATCATGAGCGTGTGCAGTTCCTCCTCGTCGACGACGTTGTCGAGGAGCGCGCCGTAGGTTTCCCATGCGCCATTCCAGTCGGCCCCGTGCATCTTGGCGTCGTAGAAGCGGTTCTTCATGATGCGCCAGCCCTCGTTGAAGACCTGGGCGCGGAGCGCCTTGTGGTCGACTTCGAGATTGGCCGTGTAGGTGACCTGGCGCGCGGTCTGGCCGGCCGCGGCGTCGGGCACGGCCGCGGCGGGCGCGCCGCCGCCTCGGCCGCCACGCCCGCCGGCCGCCGCCGGCGCGCCGCCGGCCGCGTTCTGGTTCGGAAGCGTCGCGGCATACAGGTCGCCGCCACTGCGGTAATAGAGCGTGCGGCCATCGCGCGCGAACACCATGCTGGCGCCGCCGCCGAACCCGCCGCCCGCCGCGCCGCCGCGTCCACGCCCGCCGCCAGCCGTCTGCGGCGGGGGCGGCGGCACGCGCGTCAACTGGCTGGTCTCGACGTCGATGACGAACATCCCGGCGTTCGGATCATTGGCGGCGCCGCGTCCGCCGCCGCCGAAGCCGCCCGAGCCGAGCGTCAGCGCGACCCGATGGCCATCCGGCGCGGGTGACAGTCCGCCGATCGCCGTGCCGGGGACGCTGATTCGGCGCGCGCGCCGCGCCAGGCCGCCCCAGTCGATCTGGACCGTCGCCGGCTGCGCTGCGGCCGCCCCGCCTCGTCCGCCGCCGACGTTCTGCCGCGCCGCCGCTTCGGCGGCGAGCCCCTGCGCTTCATTGTCGATGTCGCGATTCATCGGATCGCGATCCTGATCGCGCAGCGACGTCGCCCACAGCTCCATCGTGGTCTGGATGCCGCCCTGGCTCGCGATCCCGTTGCTGAAGCCCTCGGCCGAGGTGAACACGATGTAGCGGCCGTCGGCCGTCCACACCGCGTTCGTCTCGGAGTAGACGATGTTGTCGTCGGCGAGGCGGCGCTCCTCGCCGCCGGCGGACGGGATGATGTAGACGTGTGAGCGCAGCGTCGCATCCTGCTTGGTGAAACTGACCCACTTGCTGTCGGGCGACACCGCGACGGAATTGATCCGGCCCCGATCGCTCGACGAGATGACCGAGGTCTTGCCGTCGGCAACCGCGTACGCGTAAAGCTTGCGATCGGCCGCCGTGTAGAGCACGCGGCTCGAATCCGGCAGCCAGAGCGGCGCTCCCTTCTCGTTGTCGAGCTCGGTGATCTTCTTCGGCGATCGGCCCTCGGGGTCCGAGATCCACACTTCGTCACGGCCGGAGCGATCCGAGACGAACGCGATGAACTTGCCGTCGGGCGACCACCTGGGCGCATCGCTGCGCGACGCCATCGCGTCGGGGACGATGCGGGTGAGGTCGCCGTGCTCGCTGGCGATGGTCAGGATCTGGCCGCGAGTCGAGACGACCGCGCGCCGGCCTGACGGCGACAGGTCGAAGTTGTCGATCTCGTTGCTGACCGTCTCGATCTCGTGCTCGTTGTCCTTTTCGTCGGTCGTGATCTCGAGCTTGATCTCGCTGGTGCGGCCGCTCGCGACGTCGAGCTTCCAGATGCCGAAGTTGTCTTCGTAAACGATCGTCTTGCCGTCGGCCGACATCGAAGGCCAGAAGACGTTGCCATCCAGGTGTTTGGTCACCTGCACCGGCTGGCCGCCGCCGGCCGCCGGCACTCTGTAGATGTTGTTGGCGCTCTTCCTGACGTCGGCGCTCCCCGGCTTGACGCTGCCGTCGTTGGGCAGCGGATCGGCGACGAAATAGATGTTGTTGTCGGCGCCCCACATCGGCCAGTAGCGGTTGTAGTGCACGTCGGCAAGGAGCGGCGCATAGCTGCCGGCGGTGAGATTGGCAACCCAGAGGTCGGCGGCGTAGGCGCCGCGATAGTGCTGGCGCGACCACACCGCCGGATGGCGGTTGAAGACGAGCGACTTGCCGTCGGGGGAGTAGCTGCCCCAGAAGCCCCAGTCGACCGGCAGCGCCTTCTCGAGCCCTCCGCTCACCGGGACTTCGTAGAGGACGGCGACGTTCGGGAAGGCACCGTCGCCGCGCGCGGCGCGGAACACGATCCGGTTCCCGTCGCGCGACCAGCCGACCACCTCGTCGTTGCCGGTGTGATAGGTGAGACGCTTGGGCGCGCCACCGGTCGCCGGCATCACGAACACGTCGTAGTTGCCGTAGCGGTTCGACGAAAAGGCGATCCACTTGCCGTCGGGCGAGAAGCGCGGATAGACCTCGCGGCCGATGTTGTCGGTCAGGCGGTGCGGGTCGCTGCCGTCCTCGTTTGCCGTCCAGATGTCGCCGAGATAGCTGAAGGTCACCTTGCCGGCGTGATAGTCGGGGTGTCGCGCCAGGCGGACGGGCGCGGCCGACGCGGCGGCGGGGGCCAGCGCGACAAGCGCCAGAAGCGCGCCGCGGGTGATCAATGTTCGCACCATATGCATCCTCACAGGTTCTTGCCGCCGGGAGTCTATCGCAAGAGGGCAAGGGAAGTGCCGTCACTCCGGTGTCGGGCGCGGTCGCGCGACCTCTGATACCGTGATGACATCGTGAATCGATCGACCACGCTGCTCCTGTTCGCCATCGTTGCCGTCGGGTTCGGAACCGCCGTCATGCTGGCGCGGCTGACGCCCGCCTCGCAGGAGCGGACCTTCTGGAGGAGCGTCCTCGACGCCGCGTTCGCGCGTGATCGCACGGCGGCGGCGACCGAGGACGAGGATCGGCCGCCGATCGTGATCCGGAGCGGATCGATTCATTTCGACGGCGGTGACGTGCTGAATCCGGCGCCGGCCTGGCGCGGCTGGACGCTGGTGTCGAACACGGCCGGGACGAGCGTCTGGAAGCCGGATCACCCCGCCGGCGCCGCAGTGCGCGCCTTCGAGGTGATGGCGTTCAACGCGATCGCAACGCCGACCTGCGCTCCAGCGCCGTTTGTGGCCGATCGGATCGATCTGGTCTACGCCGGCAGCGCCAGACCGCAGACCGCGTCGATTCACACGGCGGCCGACAAGAACCACAAATCAGAACCAGTGATCGAAACGACGCTGACGCTGACGGCGGTGTCGGGGAACGGCACGGCGCCGGACTCGCTCGCCTACACCGCCGACGGCGTGCTGACCGGGTTCAACGCCTCGTCGCAGGGACACGGCGTCGCGGCGTGCACGTTCAACGCGCTGGGGGCCGCCTCCCTGCGTGTCGCGCCGATCCGGTAGATCTACTGACGCTCGTGTGCCGCGACGCGCCCTTCGATGCGGCGGTCGGGCACCAGCCAGACGCAGGCGACCGCCACGTAGATCGCCGACGCGATTGCCGCGCTGTAGAAGGCGAGCGGGATCGCGACGGCATACATCAGCACCGACACGATCCCTTTGGCATCCGAACCGAGCGCCACCTGCAGCGCCGAGTGCGGTCCCTGCACGCGGATGATCGCCGTCTTCAGGATGTAGTAGGCGGTGCCGGCGAACATCAGGACCGCGCCGTAGACGGCGATCGGCAGCGGCGCCAACTCGGTCTCGCCGATCCAGGCCGTACCGACCGGAATCAGCGACAGCCAGAAGAGCAGGTGGAGGTTCGCCCACAGGACGCCGCCGCTGACGCGCTCGGTCATGTGGATCAGGTGATGGTGGTTGTTCCAATAGATCCCCAGCATGACGAAACTGAGGAGATAGGAGCAGAAGCGCGGCGCGAGCGATCGCAGCGCCGTCCAGTCGTCGCCGGGCGGCGTCTTGAGCTCCAGCACCATGATCGTGATCAAGATCGCGATCACGCCGTCGCTGAACGCCTCGAGCCTGGTGGTCTTCATCGCCGGGCGCGATTCTATGTCATGAGACAATCCTCCCGGTGACCCTGTTTCGGCCGATCTCGCGCCGCGCCGGACGCATCGGCTCGGCGCTGGTGCTCGTGGCGTGGGCATTGACGCTCGGGGTGCTGATCGTGCGCGCCTACGGCCAGGCGGGCTCAATGAACCTCGCCGCCGATCTCGCGCGTTATGGCAGCGCGGCCGAGTGGCGCGGCGTCTATTACCGCGGCGAGAAGATAGGCTTCAGCGTCAGTCAGACGACCGCCGCCGCCGATGGCTTCGAGGTACGCGAGGACGCGCGACTGCAGATGTCGCTCTTCGGCGCGACGACGCCGGCCGCGGTCACGACCGTCGCGCACGTCGACGACGCGTTCGCGTTACGGGCCTTTGAATTCTCGCTCGATCCCGGCACCGGGCCGGTCCAGGTGAGCGGCACGGTCACAGGCCACCATGTCAGCCTCACGATCAGGACGTCGAGCGGGATGCAGCGCGAGGAGCGCGACCTCGACGAGCCGCCGGCGCTGAGCCTCAACCTGCCGCGCCGGATGGCCGCCGCCGGGTTCAAGCCGGGCACCTCACAACAGTTCGCCGTCTTCGATCCGGCGACGCTGCGCAACGAGCGGGTCACGGTCGCGGTGGGGAAGCGGGAGATCGTGCCGCTCACCTCGTCGCTGCCGGTGCGCGTCGGCGGACGCCAGTTCGCGCGGCCGATCCGCACGTCGATGCCGGCGTTCCGCCTCGACATGACGTTTGCCGGCCTGCACACGACGTCCTGGGTCACCGACACCGGCGAGGTCGTCAAGGAGGAGAGCCCGCTCGGCTTCTCGTCGGTGCGCGAGTCGCCCGAGGACGCCCGCCGGCTGGCCGGACGGGGCGCTGCCGGCGCGGCGCTCATCGAGAACGCCGCGATCGTGCCGTCGTGGACGACCAAGAAGCGCGTCGATGACGCGCGCGACGTGCGGCGCGTGCTGATCAAGGTCGCCGGTCTCACCATCGACACGCGCGACATGCACGGCGCCGGCGAGTCACTGCAGGGGGACGTGCTCGAGGTTCGCGACCCGCGGTCGCTCGCCGCCGCGCCGGCTCCGCCCGATCTCGCGTCGTATCTCGGTCCCGAACCGTTCATCGAGAGCGACGATCCGGCAATCCGCGCCGCAGCCGACACGGCGGTGGCTGGCGTCACCGGTGCACGGGCCCGCGCCGAAAAGCTGACCCGCGCCGTCAACGCCATGCTGGACAAGAAGGCGACCATCGGTCTGCCGTCGGCGCGAGAGGTGCTGCGCACCAGGGTCGGCGACTGCAACGAGCACACCGCACTCTACGTGGCGATGGCGCGATCGCTCGGGCTGCCGGCGCGGGTCGTCGTCGGTCTCGCCTATACGCAGGGCGCGTTCTACTACCACGCCTGGCCCGAGGTCTACATCGACGAGGGCGGCGGACGCGGGCTGTGGCTGCCGGTCGACCCGACGTTCAACGAATTTCCCGCCAGCGCGATGCACCTGCGGCTGCTCCGCGGCGGGCTCGACAAGCAGGCTGCGATCCTGCCCCTGATCGGCACGCTGAAGATGGACGTCCTGGACCTCGACCTCGCGCCGAATTCGACGCCGATCCTCGTCGGGCGCGGCACCTCCGCCCCGGTGTTCGCCGCGCCGCCGGTCCCGGTTCGCGCAGGGCTCACCTGCTGGACGACGCGTGTCCGGGATGCGGCGTCGAGCCTGGCTCCTGCGGCAGGCTCGTTCGGTGGACCGCGATGATCCCCACGCCGTTCGCGCCACGGTCATGATCGCGGTTCAGAATCTCGTCAAGCGCTACGGCAGCTTCACGGCCGTCGACGGCGTCAGCCTCGAGGTCGCGCCGGCGCAAATCCACGGCTTTCTCGGCCCCAACGGCGCCGGCAAGACGACGACGATCCGGATGATCGCGGGATTGCTGAAGCCGACGGCGGGGCGCATCCTGGTCAACGATCACGATCTGGCCAGCGAACCGGAGCGGGCGAAGGCCTCGCTCGGCTTCATCCCGGACCGGCCGTTCATCTACGAGAAGCTCACGGCCGGCGAATTCCTGCGCTTTCACGCGGGGCTGTACGGCCTCGACGAGGATCTGGTCGGCGGACGCGTGACCGAGATGCTCGAGCTGTTCGAGCTCGGACGGTGGCAGCACGAGCTGGTCGAGAGCTTCTCGCACGGGATGAAGCAGCGCCTGGTGATGGCGGCGGCCTTCCTGCACCGACCGCGCGCCGTGCTCGTCGACGAGCCGATGGTCGGTCTCGATCCGCGCGGTGCGCGTTTGATCAAGGACGTCTTCCGGAAAATGGCCGGCCGCGGCGTCGCCATCCTGATGAGCACGCACACGCTCGAGGTCGCGCAGGAGATGTGCGATCGCATCAGCATCATCCTGAAGGGGAAGATCATCGCGCACGGCACCGTCGACGAGGTGCGCGCGCTGGCCGGCGATCCCAACCAGCATCTGACCGACGTCTTCCTGCGTCTCACCGGCGGCAGCGGCCTGCAGGAAATCGATGACGTGCTCTGAGCGGACGCGCGCCTCCCCAAGACAATCATGACCAGCCACGCCTTCCCCTATCTGCTGCGACCGTCGCTGTGGGCGTCGCGCAACCGCGCGCGTCGCCGCGAGTCCGGCGATACCGCGCGGGCGCTGTTCTTCGGCGTCATCGGCGCCGCAGTGCTCGGCGTGATTCTCTATGGCGCGTTCTGGGTCACCACCCAGCTCGCCGACTACGCCGACTTCGGCGACTACCTGCTGCGGCTCGGTCTGTCGTGGCTGTTTCTCACCTGTCTCTCGTTCCTCGCCTTCAGCGGCGTCGTCACCGCCCTCTCGACCTTTTTCCTGTCGGAGGATCTGCGCCTGCTGATGGCGGCGCCGGTCGCGGCGCGGCGGCTGTTCCACGCGCGGTTCGTGCGTACGGTCGTGCAGTCGTCGTGGATGGTGGTGGTGTTCGTGGTGCCGCTGCTCGTCGGCGCCGGCCTGGGCCACTGCGCGCCGGTCAGCTTCTACGCCGCCGCGCCGCTGGCGGTGATCCCGTTCGTGGTCATTCCGGTGGCGCTCGGGACGGCCGCGACGCTGCTGCTCGTCAACATCTTTCCGGCGCGGCGCGCGCGCGACATCCTGATGCTGATGGGCCTGCTCTTCGCCGCGAGCCTGGTGGTCCTGCTGCGGATGATCCAGCCCGAGCAGTTGCTCAAGGTCGAGTCGCTTCCCGACGTCACCGACTTCTTCGCCACGCTGCAGTCGCCGGTCACGCCGCTGCTGCCGTCGTTCTGGGCGGCCGAAGCAGTGTTCGCGTCGATGCAGGGCCGCGTCGACTGGCTGCATCTCGCGGCGCTGTGGACGACCGCGCTGGCGCTCACCGTGCTGGTCGCGGCGGCGAACGAACGCTGGCACTTCCTCGGGTTCAGCAAGGCCCAGGAAGCGCGCAAGACCAGGTTCACGCGGCTGGAGCTGCTCGGCTCGGCCGCCCGGCGGCTGCCGCTGTCGCCGGTGGCGCGGCATCTCCTCCTCAAGGATCTGAAGATCTTCCTGCGCGACGTGAGCCAGTGGTCGCAGCTGTTGCTCCTGCTGGCGCTGGTGCTCGTCTATCTCTACAACTTTCGCGTGCTCGATCTCGAGCGCATCCCCTACATGAGCGGGATGATCAAGAACGTCTACGCCTTCGTCAACCTCGCGATGGCGGGTCTGGTGATGGCCACCGTCTGCGCTCGTTTCGTGTTTCCCGGGGTGTCGTCGGAAGGCCCGGCCTTCTGGATCATACGGACCGCGCCGATCACGATGCGCGCCTTTCTGTGGTCGAAGTTCTGGATCGGACTCCTGCCGGTGTTCGTGCTGACCGAGGGGCTGACGGTCGCGGCGAACCACTTCCTCGGGATCGAGCCGTTCCTGCGCGTGGTCGGGGCGGTGGCGGTGCTGTTCATGTCGCTGGCGATGGTGGGGCTGGCGACGGGTCTCGGCGCCCGCTATCCGCGTTTCAACGCCGACAATCCGAGCCAGGTCGCCGGGTCGTACGGCGGCGTCGCGTTCATGACCGCCGCGGTGCTCTACACGATCCTGTTCATCGCGCTCATCGGCTGGCCCTCCTCGGCCGTGCTCTGGCAGCATGCGACGCAGCTGCCGTTGACTCCGGGCGTTCGCAGCGGCATCGCCGCCTGCTTCGCCGCCGCCGCGCTGCTGAGCGTCGGCGTGTGCGCGATCGGCATGCGCTCGGGGATCGCCGCGCTCGACGACATGGGCCGCTGAGCGGCCGTATAATCCGCCGATGGACCTCTTCCAGGTCGACGACGACGCGTGTCTCTTCATTTCGCCGGCGATCGAGAACTGGGCGACGCTGGCGGAGCATGGGATCGACGTGGTCATCGACATGGAGGGCGGCCTCGACGACTGCATTCCGACGCTGCCAGGCTCCTGTCTCTACGTGTACTTCCCCATCTACGACGAGCAGATGCCGGATCAGGCGCGGCTCGAAGCGGTCGCGATGATGGGGGCGCACCTGATCCGCAGCGGCCACCGCGTGCTCTCGCACTGCGGCATGGGGTTCAACCGCTCGGCGCTGGTCGCCGGCCGCATCCTCCACCACCTCGGCGGCATGAGCGGCCCGGCGGTTGTCGAGCGGCTCCG
>DASXLB010000043.1 GCA_036496585.1 Vicinamibacterales bacterium | reverse complement strand
CGCCATGCTGGCTGCCGTGGGTGGGTTCCGTCGTGACCGCGTCCGCAGCACCGCGTGGCAGCGGCTGCGGAGCGCGCGTGTGTGACGAAGGGAGACATCGTGAGTCCTGAGGCTCGCCACTGTGGCCAGCAATCGATCATCTTGCGGGTTGTCCATCGTCATATCCCGTCTGCCTTCTTGAGTTTCGCCACGGCCGGCGTCTCGCCGAGCTTCTCCACGAGGGCTGCGCGTGCGCGGGATAAGCGCTGCCGAAGGGCTTCTGGAGTGACCCCGCACACCGCTGCTGCTTCCGTGGGCGTCAATACCTCGTGCGCGACGAGCAGGATGACTTCCCGGTGGTGCGGCGACAGCGTGGAGCGCGCGTTCGACGCGCCGCTCAAGTTCACCGGCCGCCGCGAGGTCGAACGGCGACGGCCAGGGTGTCGGAGACGGCCAGAGCGCCAGCAGCTGAGGGACTTGCGTTTCGTGCGCGAGCCCGTCGCGGCGAGCGGTCCAGTACAGATTGCGCGCGACTGTGAAGAGCCACGGTCCCATCCGCGTGTCGGGTCGCAGCGCGTGCGCGTGCCTCACCAGCCGGAGCCACGTTTCGTCCAGCAAATCCTCGGCGAGCGTTCTATTCCGGCTCATCCGCAGCAGGAACCCGAGAACCCTCGGACGATAGGCGCTGGTCGCCGTTGGCATGCTGCGACGCGGGAATGTCGAGGTGGGATGAGGTTAGCCCGAGCGACAGCGGCCGAGAAACCAGGTCTGCAAACTCGCGCCTCATCGACGGCCAGCAGCGGCTGACCGACTACGTGGAAGCGAGGTCCGGCCGCGCCTCACGCTACTCCGAGTACATCGAACGCGGGGGAAAACAGGAACAAGGTCGAGTATATCTGGGCCGATCACGCCGACCGCCATGGTGGTCGGAGCGAAGTGAATCGTGGTCGCTCGATACTGATGGCTGCGGAGATGCCGCTGAAAAGAAACGTCAGCGGCTGGATTGCCGGCAATCTGGTGTTCGCGAATCCGATCGCCATGCAGGGCTACGACACCACCATCCAGGCGGACAGTACGCCCGGCAGGTGCTGACGACGGTCCCGCTCATGATGGGGGTCGATTGTCTGACTGGCGGCGCGTACAAACTGCCGAAGGTCGTCGACGTGCCTCTGTGCGCCGGACGGTGACCCTCCATTCAGTCTCGCTCGACAACCACGTGCGCGGTTGGAATCATCGGACTCGCCGCCGATTCAGGTCAGCGAAGCTCGCTCCCCCCGCCACGAGCGGGCGAGTTGTTGACGATTGGTTAGAAAGCACATCTAGCGGTGGCTTTCGACGACTCTGGCGAGCGCGACGGTCCGCTCCCGCGTGCCGTCTTTTCCGAGGATGCTGACGCCGAAACCGCCCTTCGCGTCGAGCACGCTTACGATGTAGCCCCCACCGGTAAACCCAGCGCCTTTGACGCCAACAGCCGTCGAGCCCAGTCCCTTGATGTCTTCGCCCGTTTTCTGCTGGGCCTTCACGGTCAATCCCATATGCTGTGCATCGGCGAGCGTGACGATCACCCGCGAATTGCCAGTTCCCTCCTAGGTGCATCTTCCAAGTACGCCGGGCACGGGTTTTCCCGGGGTTGCATCCGCGACGATCAAGCCCGTCTCTTTCTGGATTTCTGCCTTCGTGAGAAGAGCGCACGCGTCATTGCCCGTCGCCAACAACGCCGAAGTCGGGTCGAACCCCGCGCTCACGGCACGTGAGATGGCGAGAGAACGGATCGTCCGTCGAATCATAAGATTTCCCTCCCAACAGCCGTTTCGACCGCGCGCGTCTCTTCCGGTGACACGTGTCATTTCAAGACCACCGCCATCGACCACTCGGCCATCCCTCCGCGTCGAAAAAAATAGCGTAAGTCGTGCCCCGACGCGCATTTGACGTGCGCATCGACTCTTGCCTCATTTTGGCTGACGTTATCACGATTGTCACAGGGGCAAATCCGTCAGAACGGTTCACCGATCGGCCAGTGCGTCACCGCTACGTTGCTGAAGGCCGCGATCCAGGTGAAGTGCTGATCGATGCTGACGTCGAAGCCGAACAGCGAAGCGGCGAACACGAGGAACCACGCTACGACGAGACTGACCGTCAGCGGAACGACCTTAGGTGTCCCTTCGTCAGCGTCGATGTTTGCAAGGATGCGGT
The DNA here is from genome assembly GCA_036496585.1 of Vicinamibacterales bacterium. Taxonomy (NCBI): domain Bacteria; kingdom Pseudomonadati; phylum Acidobacteriota; class Vicinamibacteria; order Vicinamibacterales; species Vicinamibacterales bacterium. The sequence goes on along the minus strand of DASXLB010000043.1, from coordinate 83,602 downwards.
GCCGCCAGAAGAGCAGCCCGGCCAGATAGAAGAGCGGCAGCAAGGTATACAGTCGTGCGCGCAGGTCATGCTCGCCAGCAGGCGGGCCACCATCTCGACACACTGGCCGACGACTCCCTGATACGGTCGAGGTCTGGGCCGACAGCCATAGTGCCAGGCGTCCCAGGGTTTGCCATTCCAGGCTGAGGACTTGTCCCGATCTCCCACGCCGCTGCCTTTATCCCGGTCGGAATACCGGCCTGACGTTTGCTGACGCAGACCCTGCCTGCGACAGCGCGTGGGCGAAGGAGCGAGTATGCAGGTGAGACTGACGGCAGCGGTCGGCACAGCCATCCTCTTCGGTTGCTCTGCGCTTGGCGCGGCCGACGGGATCACGATTACCGTGGACCAGCGTTCGACCCCGACACTGGCGAGCGTCTACGACGGCAGCGGCGAATCGTCGTTCAAATTCGACCCCGGCGATACGCCGAGCGATCACATGCAGGTCACGCTGGCCGCGTTGGCCGGCACAAGCGTCGGAACCTCGATCAGTCAGTTGGATTCGTCCTACCGCGATCCGGCCCACATGTCCGGGACCGCCAACACCAGCGTGACCTGGGCGGGGACGGCGGACACAGGGGCGGGAGCGGAGTACAACGTCTTGTTTGTTCTGCCGACGAGCTACGCCTTCGACTTTGCGGGGCAGTTCGAGGCTGGCGCTGGCGCCGACAGTGACGACCGGTACGGCCGCACCTATGGCGCATGGGGGGCCTCGTTGATCGACAGCGACAGCAACAACATCTTCGAGGATTTGGATCAGCAGACGAACGGCACGGCGCAATTCTCCCGCTCGCACACCGGCGTGCTCGACCCAGGCACGTACGCGTTACAACTCTTCTCGCAGTCGTCGGGGACCTATGACGGACCCAGCAGCGGCAGCGGCGCCGCGAACAGTTCCTTTGCCTTTACTTTCGATCTGACATCCGTCGATGACAATCCTGGCGCCTCTCCCACACCGGAGCCCGCGTCGCTGCTGCTTCTCGGCAGCGGCGCAATCGCCCTGCTGCGGTACGGGCGCCGGGGGTAGGCTCTCGGGCCGGGCCCCGTTCACCCTTGGCGAACAGTCAACGGGATTCAGCGATGCGCTCCACCGCGCGCAATGGGAGCGCACCACCCTCGCGCGATCGTCACCGTGAAATAAGCGGTCGCCCGCGGGTCGCTTCTTCGACCGCGGACGCATCGACCGATCGCGCGAGAGCGTTCGTCTACCGGGCCGCGGTGCCGCCGCGCAGCCTTGCGGCGCGCTCCGTCCGCCAGCTGATCGATCGCTTCTGGTCGGGGTCGGCGGAGCAGTTCCTCGCGGGAACGGTGGACGAGAAGCTGCTGACTCCAGCGCAGATCCGCAGGCTCGCCACCAGGATCAACGATCGAAAGTAGCGAGGTGTCCATGCTGCACCTGGCTCTCGACGTTTCGTTTCGCAGCGTCGTGGCTGCCACGGCCGTCGGTCTCGTGCTGGTCGGACTGCGCGTGCGCTCCGGCGCGGCGCGCCACGCCGCATGGTCGGCCGTCATGGTGACGATGCTGATGATGCCGGTGCTCATTTCGGTGGTGCCGCGGGTCGACGTGCCCGTGCCCTCGAACGTTGCGTCGGGCTTCGACACGATCGCCGACGAGGTGAGTCCGTACCAACGTGAAGAGACACCTAGACGCGATAGGGTGCTGACATACCACTGTGTCTAGTTCCGGAGCGCCGCCAGCGGGTCGATCCGCGTCGCGCGCGACGCCGGAACCGCCACCGCCGCGAGGCCGACCGCCGCCAGCAGCACCGACACGGCGACGTAGATCAGCGGATCCCCGGCGTTCACGCCGAACAGGAGCGACGACATCGATCGCGTCAGCGCCAGCGCCCCGGCCACGCCGATGCCGATGCCGGCGGCCATCACCCGCAACGCCTGGCCGAACATCATCCCGAGCACTTGCCGGCGGCTCGCGCCGAGCGCCATTCGCACGCCGATCTCCCTCGTCCGCTGGGCGACGATGTATGACATGACGCCGTAGAGGCCGGCGCCCGTCAGCACGAGCGCCATGAACGTGAGCGCGACGACGACCACCAGATTCAGCCGCCGGGGCGCGATCGAGTCGCCGATGACCTCCTCCATCTTCCTGACCGGGCCAGTCGGAAGCTGAGGATCAACGGACGACAGGGCCGAACGGATGATCGAGGCGTTCGCAGCCGTATCGTTGGACGACCGGATCACGATCGTCATCGTCCGCTCGAAGGCGGAGCCCAGGTTTTCGAAGAGCTGCCGCTGCGGCAGGTATGCCGCAGGCTCGGCGTCTACGTCGAGTCCTTCGTTATGCGTATCGCCGACAACGCCGACGACCCCGCGCCAGTCGTCGTCGGCGCCGAGACTGATGCGGCGGCCGAGGGGATCCTCGCCGGGCCAGTAGCGGCGCACCGCTGCGGCGTTGAGGATCGCGACCTTCGCCGACGATTCGGTGTCGTGCTCGGTGAAGAACCGGCCGCGGACGAGCGGGATCCCAAGCGTCGCGAAGTAGTCCGTCGATACGAGCCGCGCATCCGCTCTCATCGGTACCGCTCCGGGCGACGGCGCTCGATGCTCGATGACGAGATCGAGCCGCGAGTCACCGCCGACGAGCGGCAGCGCTGTCGTCGCGGCGGCATGCTGGACGCCCGGCGCGACGCGCACACGTGCGAACAGCGCGTCGACAAAGGCGACGGTTCGCGCGTGTTCGTCGTATCTGGCGCCGGGCAGTCTGAGATCAGCAGTAGTCAGCTGCGCCGGCTGGAAGCCGAGCGGGACGTTGATCAAACGCTGGAAGCTGACGAGCAGGAGCGCGGCGCTGCTGAGGAGCACGAGTGACAAGGCGAGCTCGGTCACCACCAGCGCCGCGCGCCACCGCTGCGCGGCCGCGCTGGCAGTCGATCCGCGGGTCTCTTCGGTCAACGTCGCGGCGAGGCCCGCATCGGAAGAGGCGAGCGCCGGTACGATGCCAAACACGAGTGCCGTGATCGTCGAGAAACCGAAGGCGGCGGCGACGGCCCGGCCGTCGAGACCGACCGCCGAGATGCCCGGCAGTCCCGCGAACTGCGTCGGCAGAACGCCGCGCATGAGCGCCAGTGCGCCCGCAGCGACGAGGAGCCCGGCGGCGCCGCCGACGAGCGCGATGACGAGGCTCTCCGTCATGAGCTGCTGAACGACCCTGAGGCGCGACGCGCCGACTGCGCGGCGGATCGAGAGTTCTTTGTGACGCCCGGCGGCTCGCGCGAGCTGCAGCGTCGCGACGTTGGCGCAGGCAATCAGCAGTACGAACGCCACCGCCCCCAGCAGCACGAGCAGGGCCTGGCGCACGTCGCCGACGAAGGCGTCGCGCAGCGGGCGCAGGTTCGCCGCATGGCCGCTGTTCACGGCGGGATAGTCCTGTGACAGGCGAGCGCTGAGCACACGGAGCTCCTCCCGCGCCTGATCGATCGACACGCCGTCTCCGACCCTTGCGACGGCCTCCAGAAAATGCGCGCCGCGGAGAGCCCGATCGTGGTTGGTGAGCGCCAGCGGCACCACGGCGTCAGGCCGCGTCGGCCACCAGAACCGCGCCGGTAACACGCCGATGACTTCGAAGGTGTGGCTGTCGAATTCGACCGTGCGTCCGACGATCGCCGGATCCGCTCCGAACCGCCGGCGCCAGAGCCCGTCGGAGAGGAGCGCGACGCGCTGCCGGCCGTCGGTTTCCTCGTCAGGCCTGAAATCGCGGCCGAGCGCAGGGACTATGCCGAGCACGGTCAGGAACGCCGGCGTCACCTGGATGGCCCGCACGCGCTCGGGCTCGCCGGCGCCCGTCAGGTTGAACGCGCCAGACGGGGGCACCATCGACGCGGCCATCGCCGAGAACGATCGGCTGTCGCGCCGCCAGTCGAAGAAGTCTGCTGGCGCGATCGGTCCGAACCACCGGTTCTCGTGCGGCCGCTGCTCACCGAGCGAGACGATGCGATCGGCCCGCGGAAACGGCAGCGGCCGCCAGAGCACGGCGTTGACGAACCCGAACATCGCAGTGTTGGCGCCGATTCCCAGCGCCAGCACCGCGATGGCGATGGCGGCGAAGGCCGGCTGCCGGCGCAGCATTCGAACGCCGAAGGCCGCGTCGTGCGCGAGCATGTCCCAGAGGGACGATCGCCGAGCCGACTCACCGGCAATCGGCGGCAGCGGGCGATCGCGCCGGAGTCGTTCCCAGGCGAAGGAACCCGCGAGTTGCAGGGCGCTCCACCACAGGCCGGCATACGCTCGCGGGCGCGCCGCGAAGCCGCCGCCGCGCAGGCGGAGTGAATGCTCCTCGATCAGATCGCCCGCGATCGGCTCCCGCTGCTCGCGCGGGACCGTCCACGCGAGCACCCGCTCGAGGCTGCGCGGCAGCCGGGTCACCGCGCACCCTCCAGACGGTCGTCGGCGCCTCGCCACATCTGCAGCAGCGTGCGGCGGCTCTCCTGGAGCGCGGCCACGGCGCGGGGCCGCAGGGCGTAGTAGCGCTTCGCGCGGCCGCCGCGGACAGCGGTCGGATCGCCGAGGCGCGATTTCAAATACCCCTTGGTCTCGAGGCGATCGAGCGTCACGTACACCGATCCGCGCGAGACACGACGGCCGGTGCGGCTCTCGATCTCGTCGCGGACGGCCACCGCATACGCCTCGTCACTCAGGTGCAGGACGGCGAGCAGCACGACGTGCTCGAACTCGCCAAGATTCGACAGGTCGGTCACACCTAATGCTTACATTGTCGGGTAAATGGTGTCAAGGGTAGAGCCGAAAGGGGTCACAACATGGAATCCCGGGCCTGCCGTCGCGATCGCGGAACGGCTGGCCTGGTCGCGGCGGCCTTCGCGTCCGACTCGGACCGCTAGCGCTTCTTGCTGCTCCGGCGCGGCACCTTCGCGCCCTTTTCCCGCGCCTCGCTGAGACCGATTGCGATTGCCTGCTTGCGGCTCGTGACTTTCCGACCGGATCCGCTCTTCAGCGTTCCCTTCTTCTTCCGGTGCATCGCGGACTTGACGCGCTTGCCTGCTGCCTTGCCGTACTTGGCCATGCGTATTTCCTCCACGTTACGACGCTGCAATCCGGACGCCATTCGGGCACAATACGCCGCAAACCGATGAGTCGAGTCTCGCTGCTCCTCGTCACGCTGGCGCTGCCGATACCGGCGCACGCGCAGGGCGCTTAGTTCTTCCCGGCCGACGGTGCGGCGGGCGTCAATCCAGACAGGCACCTGGTGATCACGTATACGGAGTCCCCGGCGCGCGGCAGTGCCGGAGCGATTCGGATCTATGATGCGGCGACCGTCAGGCTCGTCGACACCCACGACCTCGCGCTGCCGCCGGCCACCGCGGCGGCGCTCTCCTTCGCCTCCGTCCACGCCGCCAACGCCGGCACCCACACCGTAACGCTGGTGAACGCGTCGGGACAGACGAGGAGCCGGCCGGCCGTGTTCACGGTGAAGTGAGCGGCGAGGATCAACGAAATCGGAGGTCGAACGACATGGACATAAAACGCGCGGGTACGCAGCCATCCGGCAAGGGACCGACTGACTGGTTTACCGGGACAGTACGGATCGATCCGCTGTTCCAGGCGGCGCCGCCAGGACGCGCCGCGAGTGCGGCGGTGACGTTTGAAACCGGCGCGAGAACAGCGTGGCACACACATCCGTTGGGTCAGATGCTGATCGTGACCGCCGGGTGCGGGCGAGCCCAGCGATGGGGCGGCGCCATCGAAGAGATTCGTCCTGGCGACGTCGTGTGGTTTCCGCCTGGCGAGAAGCACTGGCACGGCGCGGCGCCGACCACGGCGATGACACACATGGCAATTCAGGAGCAGCTCGACGGGAAGATGGTCGAGTGGATGGAGAAGGTGAGCGACGAGCAGTACAACAGCGCCACGAGCGCAGGCTGAGGACGCCGCGGCGCCTCAGCTCATCGTCAAGTTGTGACCGGGGAATCGCGATGAGCGGGCACGAGCCTGGCCGAAAGCTGCCGCGCCAATATAGTACCCCGGGCGTCGGATCACCCGCAGCCGCTAATTCTTCTGGGGACGAAAGCTGCTCCAGGAGATCTTCAGCTTTCGCATGCGGGCGCGCAGCGTGTGGGGGTTGATCCGGAGCAGCCGCGCGGCCCCGTGCGGACCCTCGATGCGTCCGTGTGTCGTCTGCACGGCCGCCTGGATGTGGCGGCTCACGACGACATCGAGCGGCTCGATGGTCGTGGCGGCGGCCCCGGTCGGGCCTGGCGCCGATGCCGGCGTAGGCCTGGCGGCGTGACCCAGGGCCGCCGTGACGTCGAGCGCACGCCCCTGGCCAATCAGCACCGCGCGATCCATGACCGCCGCCATCTCTCGGACGTTTCCCGGCCACTGATACTCCGAGAGGATCCGCACGTCCTCGTCCGAGGCGGGGATCCGCTTGAGGCCGAAACGGTCGGCAGCCCGCTCGGCGAAATACTCGGCGAACGCGCGAACGTCGCCAGGGCGATCGCGCAGGGGCGGAATCACGATCGGAAAGACAGACAGCCGATAGTAGAGATCCTCGCGAAACGCCTGCCGTTCGACCATCGCCGGCAGGTCGCGATGCGTCGCGGCGACGATCCGAACGTGCACGTGAACGGGACGCTCGCCACCCACCCGCATGACCTCGCTGTCCTGAACGACCCTCAGCAGCCGCACCTGCGCGGCCAGCGACAGTTCGCCGATTTCGTCGAGGAAGAGCGTCCCGCCGTCCGCCTGTTCGAACCAGCCCTTGCGACGCGCCGTGGCCCCGGTGAACGCGCCCTGCTCATGCCCGAACAGTTCGGAATCGATTAACTCGGGCGCAATCGCGCCGCAGTTGACCCGGCGGAACACCCCGGCGCGGAACGGGGAGTGTTCGTGAATGGCGCGGGCAACGATTTCCTTGCCGGTGCCGGTTTCTCCGAACAGCAACACGGGCGCGCCGCTTCGTGACACCAGCCGCGCCCGGCTCATCACGGCGGCGAGGCCGGTGTCCCCCCCGATCAGCCGTTCGTCGCCGATACGCGGTTCGCCGTCGCCCAGGTGCGACGCGAGGTCGCGTGGCGGCATCCGTGAAATACGCTGGCTCATGACAAGTAAATATACTTGATTAACAGTTGCATATGCTGGATCACGCGGACGCGCATGGATTTCAGTCCACGAAGGCCTGGCCCATGCCTTGCGATGCCGTCTCGCGTGTCCGCCTTCCGCTGTTGTCGTCGCCGCTGCCGCCGCGTTCTTTCGAACTGCGCGTGTACGCGGCCGAACGACAGGGCGTGAGGTGACGTTCCCCTCTCCTCCTCCATCGCTCGGCTGACGCCCTTCACAACTGTGTTGTATTGCCGCGTCTCACGGCGCGGCGTTTCCGCTGACGCCTGCGATCGGCCTGGTGACTGATGTTGCGTACGATGTTCGGTTTGGCTCTCCTCTGCGTGACGGCCGGCTCCGCCGCCGCGCAGCCCTCCGCGCAGGCTGTTTCAGGAGTGATCCGCGACAGCTCCGGTGCCGGCGTTCCCGGCGCGACCATCCGGGTGGTCGGCCTCGACACGACCGCCAGCGTGGAGGCGACGAGCGATGGCGACGGCCGCTATGGAACCGCCGCGGTGGCTCCGGGGCGTTATCGCGTGGAAGTGCGGGTCGCGGGATTCGAAGGGGTCGACCGGCAGATCGTGGTGACGGACGCACCCGCAGTCGGCGTCGACGTGACGCTGACGCCGTCGCAGCTGTCCGAGTCGGTCGTGGTGACAGCGCGGCGGGTGGAAGAAGCGGCCCAGGACGTGCCCATCCCGCTGTCGGTCGTCGATGGACGGCACGTGAACGACACCGGCGCCTTCAACGTGAACCGGTTGAAGGAACTGCTGCCGACAGTGCAGTTCTATTCGACGAACCCGCGCAATTCGGCGGTCAACATCCGCGGACTCGGGGCGCCGTTCGGGCTGACCAACGACGGCCTCGAATCGGGCGTCGGCCTCTACGTGGACGGCGTCTTCTACGCGCGCCCGGCCGCGGCCACGCTGGACTTCCTGGACGTCGAGCGGATCGAGGTCCTGCGCGGACCGCAGGGCACGTTGTTCGGCAAGAACACCACCGCCGGCGCCATCAACGTGACGACGCGCAAACCGTCGTTCACACGTGAAGCCGACGTCGAGCTCAGCACCGGCGACGTGGGATTCCTCCAGGTCAAGGCATCCGCATCCGGGCCGATCGCCCGCACGGTTGCGGGCCGGGTGTCGTTTTCGGGAACGCAACGTGACGGGACGGTGTTCAACACGCGGACGCAGAGCGCCGTGAACGATCTCGACAATCTCGGCCTGCGCGGCCAGCTTCTCGTTACTCCGTCCAGCACAGTCGCGGTGACGGTAGTGCTCGACCACACCCGCCAGCGTCCCGACGGCTACACGCAGGTCGTTGCCGGCGTGGCGCCGACCGAGCGGCCGCTCAACCGGCAGTACGCGCAGATTGCCGCGGATCTCGGCTACGCCGTGCCGTCGTTCAACGCCTTCGATCGTCTGACCGACGTCGACTCGCCTCTGCGGTCGTTCCAGGATCTCGGAGGCGTTTCGACAAACCTCGACTGGACGGTCGGCCGCGGCCTGGTGACCTCGACCGCCGCCTGGCGCTACTGGAACTGGGACCCGTCGAGCGATCGCGACTTCATCGGCCTGCCCGTGACGACGATCTCGGCGGCGCCGTCGCGACAACGGCAGTGGACGCAGGAAGTCCGCTACGCTCTGTCGCTGTCCCCCTCGCTGGCCGTCGTCGCCGGTGGATTCGGCTTCCATCAGACGATCGTGTCGGATCCTTCGTTCACCCAGGAACAAGGCGCTGCCGCGGCGCGTTTCCTCCTGGCGCCCACCGCGGCGGCGGCCACGCCAGGGCTGCTCGACGGTTACGGGTATCACCAGGTCGTGGACTATGCCGACACGTCCGCCGCGGTCTTCGGGCAGGCGACGTGGTCACTCGGCTCCCGCTTGCGGGTCTTGCCGGGGCTGCGTGTCAACTACGATCAGAAGAAGGTCGAGTTCGATCAGCAGGTCTACGGCGGTCTGCAGACAACCGATCCAGCGCTGATTGCGCTGCAGCAATCAATTTTCGCTCCACAGGCGTATGCCGCCGACGTCAGCGACACGAACCTCTCCGGTCAGTTGACCGTGCAATACACGCCGGCGCCGCGAGCGACGGCCTACGTGACCTATGCGACGGGCTTCAAGCCGGTCGGCCTCAACCTCAATGGGCTGCCGACCGATGCCGACAACCGGCCGATCCTCTCGACGGCAGTTGTCAAGCCGGAGGATACGCACAACGTCGAAGCCGGTGTGAAGACGGCAGCCTTCCGCGGGGTGACGGCCAATCTTGCGGTGTTCGACACGACCGTGCGGAACTTTCAGACGCAAGTTACCAACGGCGACGTCGGCGTGATCCGTGGCTACCTCGCCAACGCCGACAGAGTTCTCGTCCGCGGCGCGGAGCTCGATGCGACCGCGCACCTCGGGCGTCGCTGGTCGGCGATCGCGGCAGCAACTTACACCGACGGCCGCTACGTGTCGTTTCCGGATGCGCCGCCGCCGCTCGAAGAGACGGGCGGTCCGCAGATCAAGGACATCTCCGGAACGCCGCTGCCCGGGATCTCACGCTGGGCGTGGTCGACCGGAACGGAATACCAGCACCCGCTCGCGCTTCGAGGGCTCGAGGGGCTGGGGTTCGCCGCGCTCGACGTGAGCAGCCGTTCGTCGTTCTCGTCGAGTGCGTCGTATTCGCGCTATCTGGTCGTGCCGGGCTACGCGCTGCTCAACGCGCGAATCGGCTTCCGGGCGACGCACGCGTGGTCGGTGAGTCTCTGGTCGCGCAATCTCTTGAACAAGGACTACTACGAGCTCCTGAACGCGGCGCCGGGGAACACCGGCCTGTTCGTCGGTCAGCCGGGCGATGCGCGCCAGGTCGGCGTCTCACTCCGGGTTGCACTTGGGAGTGCGCGCCCCTGATGGGGAGCTGACGGATCAGGACTCGACGCGCCGTCGGAAGGCTGCACTTCGACGTCCTCGAAGAATCCCTCGATCAGCGTGGCCTCGAGCCGCCGGGCGCAAAGCCCCTTGCGTGCGAAGAGGAGAGTCGCGCAGCAGCCAAAGCAGGCGCGTCAGCAGTCGCACGCCGCATTATGAACGGAGAAGGCAAATCGGGAAACGTCTGTGACAGCCGTGGGCGCGCATCCGTATTGTGGTATTCGTCTACGCGATGTTCCGAAATCCGGGCTCACGCGTCCTGCTGGTACTGATCGCGGCCGCCGCCACGGCGTCCGCCGGCTCGGGTGCAGCGGACACGCCGGAAGCGTGGCTCACGGCCCACCCGGCCGTCGCGCGGCGTCTGGTCTGGACAGCCGGCGACGGGCGTCCTCAGCGCCTCGGGGACTGGTCGCCGGAGATGCGCCGCCGTTTCGATTCGTTCTACGCGGGCATCGCCGCGCACGCGCCGGACCTGCACATGCGGCTGCTCGATCCGGCCAAGGGAAAGCATCAGCGGATCCCAGCCGACGTCGCCTTCGACCTGTACGCCGCGCATGCGGCCCACGTCATTTACGTCGAGGCGCACCATCTGGTCCCGTGGAGCATCGCGGACCGGCCGGCCGTTGAAGTCGATCGTCTGCTCGCGTCGACGGGCTACGTCGCCAGGCTGAAGCCTACCTCCCGCACGTATCCGGACGGGATCGAAGCCAACCGCGACTTCCAGGATCTTCCGGAGAACATCGCCCTCGGTGAATACCTGAGCGATCCGCGCATCGGTTTCGACTTCGTTACGGGCAAGACGTCCGCGTCGGGGCGGTCACTCGTGGGCCGGACAGAGCTCGACACGCTCAGAAACCTCACCGCCTGGCTGCGCGACAACGTCAATCACGGTCCACTGAACGATCCCGACAAGGACGCGCGCGCCCGTCAGCTCGCGTGGCTCGACGATCGGCTGCGCATGTTGCCGGGCACGCAGACGGCGATGGCGAACGAGGGTTGTCACTCGGCAGCGAAACTGCTCGTCGATCTGGCGCGCAGCGTCAACATTCCACTCTTGAGCACCCGCGCGCTCGACGATGCAAGCGGAGTGAAGGACAACTCGTTTCTGAGCCGGACACACGCCGGCCTCGTCTATGGGTGGGGCGGACCGTCGCCGCGCGTCTTGTGGCATGCCGACGACATCTACGCTCGCGACGGAAGAACCTTCTTTCCGATCGACGAGCATACACACGCCCGCCTGTCGCCGGTCGAGGCCGACCAGCGCTATTTCGACGCCGTCTGGTTCACGCCCGCGGATCTGGCAGGCCAGGGATTCGTCTACCACCTGGAGCCCGCCATTCCCGGGCAGGGCCACGCGCGCGATGCCAACGACGCACGTCAGAGCAATGATCTCTACGACTTCGGGATCATGAGCGGCTACTGGAAGGGCATGGGCCGCAAGGGCGCGCCGAGCCAGCTCCTGAATTGGTACTACGACTACATCCTGGACGGCGATCCTCTGCTCAACCTGGCAGCCAGGCACGTCGTCAAGGCGCAGCTGACCACGACGTTCGCGAAATACAAAGGTGAGCTTTCGGATGACGAACGCCCGCGCGTCCCGGATATCGAGGCGTTCGAGCGCCGGGCCGCGGAGGCGCTCGACGCACTCGGCGGCGCCTCAGCGTACCAGGCCCTCGCCGTGCAGGCGAAGACGGCGCGCGGCGGCAATCTGCTGACCGCGGCCGTTTCCTATGGCGCCCGACGCTAGAGCTCCCGGAGTCGTCACTTGATTCCCTCGCTGGTCGTCACGGACCTCGAGCCAGGGCTGATCCCCGCTACCGGCGCGGAATGGACTGGCAGCCGCTGAACGGGCCGAATTCGGTGACGCGCTGGAAGTAGAAGCTGTATGGCGCGGTCCTCATCCAGATCCACGGGCCTGACACGTCGAGGAGATCGGCCGGACCGATCAGCTGTCGGAGGCGATGGCCGGCGTAGTCGTAGGCGTCGAAGACGACGAACCCACCCGCCGGGACAGCGAGCAGCGCCGGCGCGTCCTCCATGGCGCTGTCGTTGACAAGGCGGCGATACCGCCGCACGCCGAACGTCGGAATGCCGGGGCCTCGAACCGCGCCACGTCCCACAGTCGAGACTGCCGCGGCCGGCTCGAAGGCGACGTTCCGGGACACAATCACCGGATCGCGCGCGTCGATCGCACAGCCCTGGAGCGCCGGGCGCTGGGAGATCGCGTGCGCCACCCAGGGGCCGGCCAGCGCGAGGATTGCGATCGCGACCACGCAGAGCCACTCGGCATCGCGCCAGGGTGGTCGCCTGGCGCGCGGGGGTGTCATGGCACGCGGGAGTTCGCCCGCGACGCCAAGCGAGACGAATGCGGCCACCAGCGGCCACGTGGAGGCAAACGGCCGCCAGCCCGCGCCACTGAAGATGAGCGGCGCCGACAGGCCCAATCCCACCCACACGCTGGTCCAGAAGATCACGTCATGCTTCCGGCCGAAGAAAAACGCGACGGTCCCGATCGCGAGCAGCGCCACCTCGGTCCACCCCAGCGCCGGCGTGTCGATCAGCGCGAGCCGGCCGAGCATCGGTTCGATGTCGGCGAAGAACGCACGCCCGCTCTTGGAGAGACCTTCCAGCAACAGCCGTGGATTCGCGCGGACCAACTCCGCGGCGCGCGCGTATAAGAACATGGCCTTGTCGCGTTCGGACGGGAGCTGGTTCAACGGCTCCGCGTAGCGCTGCATGGCGTCCTGCGGGCGGCCCCCCATGGCGAGTCCGGCGGCGTAGTACGAAAAGTTCGCGCCAGCCATCCCGCCTGCTGAGCCATATAGGGCATTGACGAGCGGCGTCCAAGCGAAGCCGGCGACGATGAGCGCGACGGCCAGGATGGCGGACGTGACGCGACGTCGGCGGGGCGCGTGGCCCCGGGCGAACAGGGCCACGAAGATGCACGGAATCACGAACATGGCCCCTGGCCTGGCCGACATGCTCAACGCCACTGTCCCGAGTCCGGCCGCGGCGGCGTCATCGTCACGATCCGCGATCGCGCGAACGAGGAGACTGAGGCCGATCGCGCCCAGTGAGAGGCCGAGCGATTCCGCCAGCGTCGAGGCAAAGTACATCCGCCCGAACGCGAACATCAGCGCCGTGCTGGCAATGGCCGACCACGCGCCGAAACGAACGCCGATCGCACGGCTCGCCAGGAACGTGGCGAACGCGAGGAGGATCACCTGCAGGAGGGTGGCTGCGCGCAGATCGAGCCCTGTCACGCGAAGCCGGACGGCGAGCAACGCGGCGTTGAGCGGCTGGCGCGCGCTCCAGTCGTCCATCCTGCCGACGTCGAGCAGCATGCGGGCCGAGCCGTAGTAGGCCGAGGCGTCGGACCACGGGATGTTACCGAGCAGCGACGAATACGGCGTGAGGTCGTACGGGCGATTGGCGCCCCCACGGATCGGACCGGTCTCGGTCCACACGCGTGCCAGCGAAAACAGGTAGAGGCTGAGGCAGGCCACGAGGCCGAGCCGGGTGCCCCATCGCTGCAAGGAGATTTCCGAGCTGAGCGTGACACATGCGAACCGGGTTCGCCGCAGCCGCCTCGCGGCGTGGCCGAGAGCCGCGCCCGCGATGGCCCACAGCAGCAGCGCGTGAGGAAGATAGGTCTCGACGTCAGCGGCGGTCACCGGCAGCGATGACGATCGGAAGATCTCCGATCCCGGACTGACCGACCCGCGCAACAACCCGAGACCGGTGTACGCGAGCACGCCGATCATCATCAGCGCGCCGGCCGCCGGGACGCTGAAGTGCACGGCGCGCACCATCGCGGCGACTGCCATCGAGGTCCGCGTGTTGGGGGAGCACGGCCGCTCGTCGGGCAGGTCGCGTGATGCGACGGCCGGGTTGGGTTCTTCGGGGATCACCTCAGACGAGCGAAATTGTAATGCATCGCTTTGTCCCGGATCTCGTACCTGCAACATTTCGCGCGCGCCATCCCGGCGCGGGGAACGGGCGAGATAATTCAGGAAGGATGCTCTGGTTCTTCTCGAAGGGGATGGCTCAACTGCGTATTCTCACGTCGCTCGACGAGCCGACTGGCGCGTACCTCGTCGAGATTCAGTGGCCCGACCGCGCGCCTGAGACGCACCGATTCGCCGACGAGAGCGGCTGCTCGGCATTCCTGGCTGCGTTCGAGGCGGAGCTGGGCGCGGACGAATGGGCGCCATCCGGCGTCCGCCTGGCCGAGCGGCCGCCCATCAGCCACTGATTTCCATCAGGGTAAGACGCGTCGCCGGAGGGCGGATGAGAGGTTCGTGTGTGCGCGCGGTGTAACGATCGTCCGATGCGTCGCGTCCAGGGGAGGTCAGGCCGCACGCTGATGGTGCGGATCGTCCTGCGGACCTCTGGGGACGTGGGGCAGGGCCGCTCGCTGCGCTGCGGGACGGGTCCGGCGGAACTCGACCGCGATCAGGATCCAGGCGGTTGCGCACATGACCGTGAACGCGGCGGCGGTCAGATACGACGAAGAGACTTGCAGTTCCGGAATCCCGAGTGCGAAAACTGTCACAGCCGCAGCGCCCAAGCCCATGCAATCCGCCTTTCGCGTTGATGCGGCGTCCGCAACTGCCAGAGGCGTGCCGCCTCCTGGTGCCAGTCGGGGCAGGCCCACCGTGGAGGGTCCTGGGGAGCAGGCCGTCACGCGATTGCCGCGATCTTCACAGGGCTCTTGGACGAACACGCGCGACGCCACGTCGAGTCGGGTGCAGGCGTTCGCGCCCTCGCAGTAAGATCGGGCTGTGGAGGAACCATGCGACGAGGTGTGATGACGCTGCTGGTGTCGATCGCGGCCTGCGCGGTCGGCGTGACGCTGTTCGCGCAGAAGATCACGGACATCGGTTCGGGGAACGGCGGCAGCCCCCACGTCCGGAGCGAGTGGACGGTGGATGGCGCGGCCATTACGATCGAGTATGGGAGGCCGTCTCTGAAGGGGCGTCCCGAATCGCAGATGATGCCCCCCGGCAATCCCTGGCGGACGGGCGCCGATCAAGCGACCACGATCAAGAGCAGCAAGCCGCTGGCGTTCGGGTCGGTGAAGCTTGCCGCCGGTACGCCGTACACGATCAACACGATTCCGGGCGAGAAGGGGTGGCAGCTGGTGATCGGCAGGCTCGACAAGCCGGATCAGTGGGGGATTCCGTATCAGCCGGCGCTGGAGATCGGCCGTCTGCCGATGTCGGTCGGCAAGGCGGGGGCGCCCGTGGAGCAGTTGACCATCTCGATCGACGACACGGCGGCGGGCGGCACCCTGCGGATCGAGTGGGGCGGCGTCAAGGCGACCGCGCCGTTCACCGCCGGCTAGAGCCTGTCGTATCCATGCCGCTGACCATCGCACGTGATCGCAGCGGACGCCGCTAGTCGAGCGTAAACGTCACGAACGTCAGACGCCCGTCGCGCTGGACCTGGAGGGTGACGGGGGAGCCGGGCTTCAGCGCCTGCAGCCGATCGCGCAGTCCCTTGATCGACGGGGTCGGCTGGTTGTTGACGCTGCGGATGACGTCGCGCGGCTGCAGGGGCACCTCGGGACCGGAGCCAGGCGCGCGCGCCACGACGACGATCCCCCACGGATCGCGCAGCCCCTTGGCGGCGGCAGCCACCTGGGGATCGAGCTCGATGCCGAGGATCCCGAGCTCCGGGATGAGGTTCTTCAGCGGATCCGCGAGTCCCGAGACGGCGTCGAGTTCGTTCTTCTCCTCGACCGCCGCGACGTGAAAGGTCATCTCGGCGGTGCCGCGCAGCACCACGATCTTGACCGGCTCCTTGCTGTCGCGCAGCCGGAACTTGTAGCTCACCGTCGGCACGTTGTCGGCCGGTTCGTCGTCGATCGACACCATGACGTCGCCGATCTTCAGACCGGCCGCTTCTGCCGGGCCACCGGGCCACACGTCCGACACCACCACGCCGGCGTCGCGCGGCAGCCCCAGCGACACGGCCATCGGGTGGTTGATCGTCTGCAGGCTCATGCCGACTTCCTGCCGCCGCAGCACGCCGTATTTCAGCAACTGCTTGAAAACGACGCGTACGGTGGCACTCGGGACGGCGAAGCCGAGTCCGTCGCTGCCGCCGGAGTTCGACAGGATGAAGGTGTTGACGCCGACGACCTCGCCGCGCGTGTTGACCAGCGGGCCGCCCGAGTTGCCCGGATTGATCGGGGCGTCGGTCTGGATGTAGATGAGCGGCGAATCAGGATCGACCTGTCTCGCCACGGCGGAGACGACGCCATGAGTCAGCGTGTTGCGCAGGCCGCCGGGGCTGCCGAATGCGAACACGGTTTCTCCCTGCCGCACCTGCGCGTAGGCCGCGAGGGGGAGCGCCGGCAGCGTGGTGTTCTCGACCCGCAGCAGCGCCAGGTCGACCTCCGACGCCACGCCGATGACGCGCGCCGGCAAAACCCTGAGACGCGGCGAGAGCGCGGTGGCGAGCGAGCCGTCGGCATCGGCCGGCGGCACCACGATGGAAATGTGCTCGGCGCCGTTGACGACGTGCGCGTTGGTGATGATGTAGCCGTCGGGATCGATGACGAACCCCGATCCCACTGAGCGCTGGCGCGTAATCACCGCGCTCACGTCGTCGCGCGGGTTCTCGTCGCGCGCCCCGTAGCCCGACACCTGGATCTGCACGACGCTCGGCCAGACCTTGCGTGTCAGCGCGTCGATCGCCTGGTTCATCCGCTCCAGCGCGTCGACCGGGGGGGCCGTCTGCGGGCGCGGGACGGCCTGGAGAAGGATAGCGGCGAGAAGCCACGGATGCATGATGGCTGAGCGTGCCGGGGCTGGCGGTATCCAGCTATGCACTTTCGGCAGAGGCCCCCGGCTGACGGAATCTGCATAGCGGCCCGGCCGGGTGCCGATCGAAGGTGGCGCCCATGGGCATCGTGCCGAGGGCCGGGGTGGCCGCACTGGCGTTGTGTCTGGTGGCCGCGTCCCAAGGCGCGTCCGTCCGGACGTGGATTGGACGCGAGGCGACGATCGAAGCGCATCTGGCAGGCGCCGGAGTCGTCCGCCTCGAGGACGTCGGCACGGGCGTGACGCGGCCGCGGCGCGCCTTCCTCGATCCGCCCGAGCCGGTCGCGAGCCTGACCTGGAAGGTGGTGCCGCCCGGTTACAACCGTGGTCATTGGGAGAGCTACAAGTCCGAAATCGCCGCCTATGAACTGGACAGGCTCTTGGAGCTCGAGATGGTGCCGCCGGCGGTCGAGCGCGAGATCGGCGGCGAAACCGGCGCGGCCATCATGTGGGTCGACGGGGTGAAAAGCGTCAAGCAGACCGGCGGCCGTGTGCCAAGCGAGCCGATCTGGGGGCAGGCCGTGCGCCGTATGCAGATGTTCGACAACTTCATCGGCAACCCCGATCGCAACGCCGGCAACATCCTGATCGGCCGCCCCGGCGAGCTGATTCTGATCGACCACTCGCGGGCCTTCGTCACCGCTGACCGTCTGCCGTTCGCGTTCGATCGCGTCGATGCGACGCTGTGGGAGCGGATGAGCGCGGTGACGCGCGAGGAGCTGGCCGGGCGGTTGGGCCGATGGCTCGACGGACGGGCGATTGACGCGATGCTCGCGCGGCGCGCCGCCATGGCGGCCCGCGTCGACAAGCTGATACGCAAGAAAGGGCGCGCCGTCGTGATCGTACCCTGATCCCGATCTCCCGGGACGGCCGCTAGGTGCGCCGGGCCTTGTAGAGAAAGGGCGTGATGTAGGTCAGCCCTTCCCGCACGGCGGTGATCGCCTTCAGCAGTTCTTCCCCGGCGGAATGTTTGACGACGTAGCCGTTGGCGCCCGCGGCGATCGCTTCTTCCGCCACCTCGAGGTCCGCATACATCGTGAGCATGATGATCCGTGCGGTGATCTCGAGCTCGCGCAGGCGACGGACGGCCTGCAGCCCGTCGAAGCCGGGCATCGAGATGTCGGCGACGATCACCTCGGGGCGGTGCTGCAGCGCCGCCTCGACCATGCTGGGACCGTCGCTCACCACGCCGACCAGCTCGCAATGATCCTTCAGCAGCAGCCGAAGTCCCTCGGCGACGATGGCGTGATCGTCGGCTAGCAGGACGCGCGGCAAGGTCATCGAGGGCTCATTGGTATCTGGACTCGGAGCGTTGTACCCCGGCCCGGCACTGAGGCGATGGTAAACGATCCTCCGACGAGGCGCGACCGCTCTTCAATGCTGAGCAGCCCGAGGCCATCGCGCGCCGCGGGGGCGTCGATGTCGAATCCGCGGCCGCCGTCGACGATCGTCAGGTCGAGCTGGCCGCGGCGGCGCTCGACGGTCACGTGCACGTCGGTGACGCCGGCATGCTGCTGCACGTTCCTGAGCCCTTCCTGGACGATACGGTAGGCGCAGATCGCGATGTCGCGCGCAATCGGCTCCAGATCGCCCTCGGTCACCAGGTGCACGCGCAGCAGGTGTTGCCGGCCGAACTCGGCGCAGTGCGCCCGGAGCGCCGCCGGCAGTCCGACGTGTTCCAGCGCTTGCGGATGCAGATCGTGCGAGAAATGGCGGACCCGGTCGGTCAGCGCGACGGTGCGATCCTGCAGCGCCTGCAGATCGGCGGCGAGCGCGCGGTCGGAGATCCGCGACCGCAGACCGCTGATGCCGATCGAAACCACGGCCAGCTGTTGGTTGAAATCGTCGTGCATGTCGCGCGCAATGCGCGCGCGCTCGAGCTCCTGTGCGGTGATCAGCTTGCCGGCGAGCTCGCGGACCCGGGCATAGCTGCGGCGCAGCGCCGCCTCGTTGCGGTGCACGCGGTCGGTGGCGCGGTTGCGTTCGCGGACGACCGCCGCGAGCACGAGCAGCGGCGTCGCGCTGGCGAGCAGGAACAGCTGCAGCGCGAGGACGTCATCGGCCGGCGTGTAGCTGATGAACGGCCCGCGGCCGTGCAGCGTGTCCCAGCTCGCAATCAGGGCGACCAGCAGTACGCCGGCGCCGGCACCGCCCGGGCCGAATCGGAACGCCGCCCACAGCAGGAGCGGCATCGGCGCATAGAGCACCGCCGGATAGACGGCGGATTCGGCCGAACCGGCGAACGCCGCCGCGCACGCGACGACGACGAGCGCCGCGATCGCCGCGGCTTCGGCGACGCGGGAACGCCGCCAATGACGCCAGTCGACGTTCGCCGCGTCGAGGCAGGCCGGCACGACGATGAGATGGGTGAGCACGTTCGATCGCACGCGGGTGATGAACGCCGCGTGGAAGACCGGTGCCCAGCCGGTCGCCACCGAGACGCCGGCATCCGCAAACGACAGCAAGATCGTCGGCAGCGTCGCGCCGAATGCGGCAAAGATCAGCATGGCGCGCAAATCGTCGAGGCGGAACGGGCCGGCGGTGCGACCCGAGAAACGGCGCACCAGATAGGCGCCCAGCGCGGCGTCCGCGCAGTTGGTGAGGAAGAGCAGCGCCAGCGTGAAGAATGGCCCGCCGGCGCCCCACGCGACGAGCATCTGCGCCGGGAATGCGGCGAGGAAATAGTACGGCCACGTGGCAAGAGGGACGATCAGGAGCGTCGCGAGCAGGATCGAGTTCGGCAGCCACAGCACCGACTGCGGCGCACTCGGAGACTGCAGCGCGAAGCCGATCTGCGCTCCCCCGTAGTAGGCGATCGCGAACAGAACGGGACCGAGCGCGCGTGACCACGCCGACGGCGCCGCGGATGGGGTGGAGAGAGACAGGATGAAATCCGCGCACATCTTGGCATATTCACTGCCGAAACTGCATAGAGACTGACGGCGAGCGGCGTCCACAATCGCCCGTGCGCGGAGCTGTGACGCTGGCTGTGTGCTTCCTGTTGCTGGGCTCAGGCGCCGCGTTGGGCCAGGCCGCTTCTCCCAGGCCGACTGTCGGCGTTGCCTTCGGCGGCGGCAGCGCCCGCGGCCTCGCCCACATCGGCGTCATCCGGTGGTTCGAAGAGCATCACGTGCCGATCGACGTGGCCGCCGGCACCAGCATGGGCGGCCTGGTCGGCGGCGCCTACGCGACCGGCATGAGCGCCGATGAACTGGGCGCGCTGATGGCCGGCACCGACTGGGACGCGATGTTCGGCAGCACGTCGTACGCGTTCAAGAACGTCCGCCGCAAGGAGGACGCGCGCAGCTATCCGTCGCGCCTCGAGTTCGGCCTGAAGGGCGGCTTCGTGCCGCCGACGGCGCTCAACAACGGCCAGCAGGTCGATCTGCTGCTCGCCCGTATTACCGCGCCGTATTACGGCCTCGAGCGGTTCGACGCGCTGCCGACGCCGTTCCGCGTCGTCGCGGTCGATCTCAAGACCGCCGAGAAGGTGGTCATCGATCGCGGCAACCTGGCCACCGCACTGCGCGCGACGATGTCGCTGCCGGGCGTGTTCCCACCCGTCGATCGCGAGGGACGGGTCCTGGTCGACGGCGGCGCCCTCGACAACGTACCCGCCGACGTCGTCCGCGATCTCGGGGCGTCCTATGTGATCGCGATCAACGTCGGCCTGCCGCTCCCAGAGAAGATCGACTACTCGATGTTCGGCCTGCTCGGCCACACCATCGACGCGATGATGCGATCGTCAACGCAGGCGTCCCTGAAATCGGCGGATCTGACGATCGCGGTCGACGTGACCGGCTTCGGATCGCTCGACTGGCGACGGGCCGACGAGCTGATCGCGCGCGGCTACCAGGCCGCCGAGGCCCACAAGGACGTGCTGCTCACGCATCGTCTGGACGACGCGGACTGGAGCGCCTGGCTGGCGGCGAAAGAGGCGCGGCGGCGGCACCTTCTTCCCGTCCCGGAATTCCTGGATCTGGCCGGCCTCGAACCGGGAGATGCGGCGCTGGTCCGTCACACGCTCGAACGCCACCTGCACCGGCCCGTCGACGTCCCGCTGCTGGAGCGCGACCTCGCGGCACTGACCGGGCTCGATCGCTACGAATCGGTCACTTGGCGGATGGTCGAGAACGCTGGTCGCGCCGGTCTCCTGGTCAGCGCGTCGGTCAAGCCCTACGCGCCGCCATTCCTGATGCTCGGCTTGAACGTCGAGAACACGACCTCGGAAGACTTCCGGGTGCAGCTCGCCGGCCGCTATCTCGCGTTCGACGTCCTCGGCCCTGCCACGGAACTGCGGATCGACGGCGGCCTCGGCGTCGACCCGACAATCGGGGCCTCGCTCTACGTGCCGCTGGCCCGGTCGCCCGTCTTCGGCCGCATCGCCGCCGGCGCCTCCAGTCAGACCTTCAATTTCATCCAGAACGACGTCACCGTCGCAGAGTACAGCGAGGCGCGGCTGGGGCTGACGACTGATGTCGGCGTGAATCTGTCGCGGCAGAGTGAGGTGTCGGGCGGGTTCTTTTTCGGCCACATCAGCGACACCGTGCGCGCGGGCGATCCAGGGCTGCCGGAGCTGTCCGGCGCCGAGACGCGTGCCCACCTGGCGTGGCTGTTCGACAGCCAGGATAGTACCGTGGTTCCCTCGCGCGGCATCCGCGTCGAAGCGACACTCGACCAGACGCTGAGCACACCGGAGCCGACCGCGCCGGAGCCGATCGAGGTGGAGCGAACCAACGCGCATCTCACGCAGGCGCAGCTGCACGGATCGTGGTTCACCTCGGCCGGCCGCCGCAACCGGCTCTTTGCGGTCCTCTCAGGCGGCACGTCGTTCAACGACCATCCGCTGCCGCCCCGGCAGTTCACGGTCGGCTATCCAGGCGTGCTCGATGCATTCCCGATCGGCGAAAAGCGCGGCGATCATTACGCGGTGTTGACGCTCGGGGCCCTGCGGCAGTTTGGCCGCCTGCCGGACTTCATAGGGGGGCCGGTCTTCATTGGCGGCTGGCTCGAGAACGGCTCGGTGTTCAACAGCGCCGCGAACGCCGACATCAATACGCACGCGGCAGTCGCGGTGATGGTCGACACACTCGTCGGGCCGCTGCTGGTCGCGTCGAGTACCGGGCTGGACGGCGGCTGGCGCACGATCTTCGGGATCGGCCGGATCTTCCGCTGAAGCGACGCGGCCGCGATGCGGCCCGCTAGGCCGCAGGCGGCGTGCGCAGCTGGCCGTCGATCTGCCGTCCCTTCGCCGCGACGATCCCGGCGACGGCCTCGACGTCCGCCACGGTCGTGTGGAAGTTGACGATGCAGGCACGCAGCGCGTAGCGGCCGGCGATCACGGCGTTCGAGACGAACAGCTCTCCGCCACGCTGCAGCGCATCGAGGATCGCGGTGTTCAACCGGTTCAGGTAGTCGCCGCTCGACGCATCGCCAACGCCCCGCAGATCCGCCGGGACATAGCGGAAAGTGGTGATGCTGAGCGCCTGCGTCAGCAGCTCGAGTTCGGGGTGGCGCTCGATGTGGCGCGCCATGGTCTGCGCCAGCGCGATGTCGTCGGCAATCATCTGCCGGTAGCCGGCCGCGCCGGCATGGCGCAGCGCCAGCCATACCTTGAGCGCGCGGAAGCCGCGCGAGTTCTGCGGGCCGCGGTCGACGAAGTTGAGCGCCTGCTCGTCGAAATGATAGTAGGGCGGGTGGTAGGAGAATGCGCGCCGCAGCGCCTCGGGGTCGCGGACGAGCGCGCATCCCGCTTCGAGCGGCGCATACAGCCACTTGTGCGGGTCGACGGCGACCGAGTCGGCGTCGGCGAGCGCGCGCAGGTCGGCCGACGCGTCAGGCAGCGCCGCGGCGAACGCGCCATAGGCGCCGTCGACGTGAAACCAGATCTGGCGTTCGCGGCAGATCGCCGCGATCTCGCGCAGCGGATCGACGACGCCGGTGCTGACCGACCCCGCCGTGCCGACCACGATGAACGGCCGCCGCCCCGCGGCGATGTCCTCGTCGATGGCCCGCCGAAGCGCCGCGACGTCCATCCGCAGGTCGGCCGTGGTGTCGATCCACCGGATCGCGTTCGTGCCGAATCCGCAGATGTCGGCGCTCTTCTGAATCCAGGTATGGGTTTCCTTCGACGCGTAGGCGACGAGCGGCTGAGCGCCGGCAATCCCCTCGGCGCGGATGTCCCACGTCGCCGCGGCCGCGCGCGCGGCGATCAGGCAGACGAAGTTGGCCATGTTGCCGCCGCTGACCAGCAGCCCGTCGCCGGAGGGATATCCGATGAGCTGCGCGATCCAGCGGACCGTTTGCGCCTCGAGTTCCGTCGCCGCCGGCCCGAGTACCCAGGACCCGACGTTGGCGTTCAGCGCCGACGCGAGAAAATCTCCGAGCACGCCAATCGGCGACGGCGGAGCGGTGATGTACCCGAAGAAGCGCGGATGCGCGTTGAACAGGGACTGGCCGAAGAGTCCCTGCGCCGTGTCGTGTAACAGCGCCGAGGGATCCGTCCCGTCCTCGGGCAGCGGTCCGCTCAGATCGAGCGCGCGGCGGACGTCCGCCGGACTTCGATCCCGCGTCACGGGCCCATGCGGCACGCCGGCGAGCAGCGCCGCGAGATCGTCGACGAGCCGGTGGCCGAGGGCGCTGAAGGTCGCGGCGTCCATCGCCAACGGCGCGTGTCTGGCGTAGGTGTCATTCGGCATCACAACCCTCGAAGAGATCGGTTTCGACGCGGCGTCCACCGTTGACCAGGCTGAACGCCCGATAGAAGGAGAGCGATTCCCACAGCGATTGGCGGTCGTGGGCCGCGAGCCCCTCGAGCGCCGACGAGGCTGCGACCTGCGAGGCGTGGCAGGCCACCGCACGCCAGATCTGCGGCGCCCATGCACCGGTCTCGATGACGGTCGTGATCGCCCACTCCGGCCACGGCGTCGCCTGGCGCTCCACGCCGTCCACCACCGACACGAGCTTCTTGAATGCACGCTGATAGGCGGCCCAGAGCCGTTCGCCCCAGGCCAGGTAGTAGAGCTTGGAGACACGATGCCCGCCAGGGCCCGACGCGGCCTCGACGATCGCCGCGGTCGCGAATTGGCTGACGGCGATATGGTCTGGATGTCCGTAGGCGCCGTCGGGCGGGAAGGTCAGGACGACGTCAGGGCGCGCCGCGCGGATCTCGGCGGCGATCAGGACCGCGGCCTCACGCGGATCGGCGCGGTCGAGGTGCTGATCCTCGTAGTCGAGGACGCGTACGTGCGCCACGCCGAGCTCGCCTGCGGCTTGGCGAAGTTCGCGCTCGCGAATCGCCCCGAGCGCATCGCCGCCCGGGTGGGCGTCGTCGCCGAACCGATGCGCCTGATAGCGTCCGCGCTGCCCGCGCGTGGCCGTGACCAGGAACGTCTCGACGCCGCCGCTCGCGTAGCGCGCCAGCACGCCGCCGAATCCCAGCGTTTCGTCGTCGGGATGCGCCGCCACCACCATCAGCCGCAAGCGCTTCTGCATGATGACCTCACTATAGAATGGCCGCCGCGAAGGGCGCGTCGCCGAATCGGGTCATGGGGATCGGAATTCCCGTGATGGCCCTGACGGGCCATGCCGACGCCGGGCGCCGGGTCAGCGGAGGGTGCTGACCGGATCGAGCCGCGCGGCCCGCCGCGCCGGTAGGTAGGTGGCGGCGAGCGCCGTCGCCAGGACGAGCGTGACGACAGCCGCGTAGGTCGTCAGATCGGACGCGCCGACGCCAAAGAGCAGGGTGCGCATGACGCGCGTGAGAAGCAACGCGCCGGCCACGCCCGCGACGATCCCGCCGACGGCGAGCATTGCGCCGTGGCGGAGCACGAGCAGCGCGATGTCCCGCGGCGTGGCGCCGAGCGCCATGCGGATGCCGACCTCGCGCGCGCCCTGCTCGACGAGAAACGCGATGACGCCGTAGGTGCCGACCGCGGCGAGCGCCGCGGCAAGCGCTGCGAAGAGCGCCAGCAATGTCATCCAGAAGCGCCGGTGGGCGAGCGAGTCGTCCACCCGCGCGTTCATCGTCTTCAGGTTGTAGATCGGGATGTTGCCGTTCATGTCGCGGATCGCGGTGCGCACCGCAGGCGCGAGCGCCACCGGATCGCCCTGCGCGCGCAGCACGGCGACGATGGCGCGCGGCGTGAGCTGCGTCTGCGGGAAATACACCGCCAGCCGCGATTCGGCGTCGAGCGCGTCCTGCTTGACCGCGCCGGCGACCCCGACGACCGTGATCCAGGGAGCATCAGGGCTCGCGTCGACTCCGCCCATCCGGATCCGCCTGCCGATCGGGGAGCCGTCGGGCCACAGCGTCGCGGCAGTGTGGTCGTCGACGATGGCGACGCGCGGGTTGGCGCGGGTGTCCTGGTCGGTGAAGGTGCGCCCGGCCAGCATCGGGATCTGCATGACCCCGAAGTAGTCGGCGGCGATCGCGCGCTGGTCGATAGAGACGAACCGTTCGTTGGCCGGCGCCACCCGTCCCTCGACCGTGATCGGTCCCCACGCGAGCATGTTGCTGAGCGGCAGCGAGGTGACGCCGCCGACCGCCATCACACCGGGGATCGCGCGCAGCCGCGTCCAGAGTTCGCGATAGCCCTCCAGCACGCGGTCGGTGTCGGCGTATTTCGGCGGCGGCAGCGTTACTTCGAGGGTCATCACGCCGGACGGATTGAAGCCAGGCTGTACCTGCAGCACGTTAGCAAAGCTGCGGATCAGCAGGCCCGCGCCGACGAGCAGGATCACCGACAGGGTGATTTCCGCCACGACCAGCAGCTTGCGCGTGCGCTGGCGCCGTCCCCACGGCGCGAGACCGGCGGCGGCGCCGTGACCGTCCTTGAGGTGCGCCTGCACGTCGAGCCGGGCGGCGCGTATCGCCGGCGCGAGTCCGAAAATCAGCGCCGACCCGATCGCGACGAGCGCGCTGTAGCCGAGCACCAGGCCGTCGATGCGGATGTCATACAGGCGAGGAACGCTGCCGGCGCCAAGCAGACGCATCAGCTGCAGGCCCCAGGCCGCGAGCAGCAGGCCGGCGGCGCCGCCGGCGAAGGCCAGCAGGACGCTCTCGGTAAGCAGCTGCCGGACGATACGGCGGCGATCGGCGCCGAGCGCGGCCCGGACCGCGATCTCGCGCTGGCGCGCGATGCCGCGCGAGAGGAGCAGGTTGGCGACGTTCCCGCAGGCGATGAGCAGCACGCACGCGACCGCCCCGCTGAGGAGCGCCACCGAGCCGCGGGTTCCGCCGACGACCTGCTCGTGCAGCGGCACGACGCCGAACGTCAATCCGCCGTTGGGAGGGTAGATGCCGGAGAAGTCACGCCGCAGCCGCGCCGTCAGCGCGTCGAGCTCCTGCCGGAGATCGGCGGCGGTGCGCCCGGGTTTCAGCTTGCCGATGACGTTGTAGTCCTCGCGGTTGCGCGCCTGCGCCGCGGCCGGAGCGAGCGGGAGCGGAATCACCAGGTCGGCCCCCGCCGCAATGCCGAGCGTCGGCACGACTTCGTGCGGCAGCGAGAACGACTCTGCCAGCACGCCGACGATCTGAAAAGGACGGCCGTTCAGCTGGATGCGCCGGCCGATGACCCCCGGATCGCGTCCGTAGCGGCGTACCCACGTCCCGTAGCCGAGCAGCGCGTTCGACGGGGGCGCCTGCACGTCGTCGTCGGGCGTCAGCAGACGCCCGAGCACTGGCTGCGCGCCGAGCATCGGCAGGAGATTCGACGAGACGCGCAGCGTGGCAATCCGCTCGGGCTCGCCGTCGCCGAAGATCGTCTCGTTGGCGCCATAGACGATCGCCACCTGTTCGAGGCTCGTCGCGGCGCCGCGGATGTCGAAGTACTGCGCGGTGGAGAACCAGTCCTGCGAAATGCCGAGCCCGGGAGACCGGTTCCACAGAATCACCAGCCGGTCCGACTGCGGATAGGGCAGCGGCTTGAGCAGGAGCGTGCTGGCCACGCTGAAGATCGCCGTGTTGGCGCCGATCCCGGCTGCCAGCGAGAGAATGGCCGCGGCCGCGAAACCAGGGTGCCTGGCGAAGCCGCGGAAGGCATCGCGCAGGTCGATCGGGAGCATCCAGCAGGCATCATATCGTTACCCTGCGCGGCTCGTGTATAGTCGGCGCGGCACCTCAGCCAAATATCGTGACAGGACGCTCCGACACTCGTCTCGTTCTCTCGCCGCAGGAACCCCTCGTCGCCGGCGGGGCCGCCGAGACTCTCGAAAAGGACGTCCAGCGACTCTTCCGGCGCGGGCAGCGCCAGATCATCATCGACATGAGCGGCGTGGCGGCGATCGACAGCGCGGGGATCCGGGCGCTCGTGCGCAGCCATACGACTGCCCAGCGGATCCGCGGCGCGCTATGCATCGCGGCGATCCGCCCGGCCGTCCAGAAGATGCTCGAGACCTCGCGGCTGTGGTCGATCTTCGACGTCTACGACTCGATCGAGGCGGCCCGCCTGGCGACGTTTCCATGGCGGACGTTCGGGATCATCGTCTCCGGCGCGGTGCTGTGCGGCGCGCTCGTCTGGATCGGCCTGCGGTTCCCGATGCAGCTGACCGGCATCGATCCCGGCACGGAAGCACTCCTCGAGAGCGGCAAGAAGGTCAGCGTTCCGTTGCATCCGCTGCAGCCCTTCGTCGAGCTGGCGAAGCTGGTAGCGTCGATGCTGATTGGTGCTCTAGTCACGGCCATCCACCAACCGGTCAGCCGCGATCGGCCTCGATCGCTGGAACAGGCACAGACGCTGCTCTGCGTCTCCGGAGCGATGATGATGATCATCATCGGCAACTCACTGGCGCGCGCGTTTGGCATCGCCGGTGCCGCCGGGATCGTCCGGTTCCGGACCCCCGTCGACGATCCGAAGGACGTCACGATCCTGTTCCTGCTGATGGGGCTCGGCATGGCGACCGGTCTGGGAGCGTTCGCCGTGGCGGGCCTCGGCACCGCGTTCCTGTGCGTGACGCTGCTGATCCTGGACCGCGTCGCGAGTCAGCGGACGCGCACCCTGGCGCTCGAGGTCTCGGCGCCGGGCCGGATCTTCCCGACCGCGCACGTCGAAGCCATTTTGCTGCGCAATGGCGTGGTGTTCGAGCCGCGCGAAATCTCGCAGGGGAAGAACGACGTCACGGTCAAGCTCCACACGTGGATCGACCCGCGCACCTCACTCGACGATCTGAGCGCGCAGTTCATGGCCGAGGGAACCGGGGTGTCGTCGGTGTCGTGGGACCAGGTGAAGCGGGAGAAGGGGTAGCTATTTCGCCGTGCCGGCCGGCGTCTTCTCGTCGTGCACGATGAACAGCACCTCGCCCTGGCGCATCAAACCCAGCTCTTCGCGCGCCACCGCCTCGATGCGGGCCGGATCGTCGCGCAATCGCCGGATCTCGTCGCGCAGGCGGACGTTCTCGGCGTGTTTCTGCGACAGCGCCACCGCCACCTCGCGGTACTGACGCCGCGCGCGCAGCGTGTCGAGGAACCCCTTTTCGCCGACCAGCGCGTCGACAATCAGCACGACGGCGACGAAGGCAAGCCCGTACTGCAGCAGCCGCGCGCGCCAGGGCGACGGCGATGCCGCGGGCGGGGTCCTGGAACGCCGCCGCAGCGGTTCTGGGGATGCGGGGGACATGGGCGGGAGACGGATCCTTTGTACAATGCTTTCGGCCGAACCCATCCCGACCATTAATCGCATGTCCGACTTCGTGATCGTGCTGACGACGCTACCCGCCGCCGCCGACGCGGCGCCGATCGCCCGGGCGCTGGTCGAGGCGCGGCTGGCCGCCTGTGTCAACGTGCTGCCGCCGATGCAGTCCATCTACCGCTGGCAGGAGGCGGTCGAGGACGAGGCCGAGCGCCAGATGGTGATCAAGACCTCGCGGGCGCGGGTCGCGGCGCTGTGGGAGCGGCTGCGCGCGCTGCATCCCTACGACGTGCCGGAGTTCGTCGTGATCCCAATCGTCGACGGCAACCAGGCCTACCTGAACTGGATCGGAGACGCCACCTCGTGATCGATTTCGTCCTGCATTTCGACGCCCACCTGCTCGATTTCGTCAACACCTACGGCGCCTGGGTCTACGGCCTGCTGTTCGCGATCGTGTTCGCCGAGACCGGGTTCGTGGTCACTCCGTTCCTGCCCGGCGATTCGCTGCTGTTCGCGGCCGGCGCGCTGGCCGCGGCGGGCGGCGGGATCAACGCGTGGGTCCTCGTCGCGCTGCTCGCCTTCGCTGCCTTCGCCGGCAACGCGGTCAACTACGCCGTCGGGCGCCAGGTCGGGCCGCGCGTCTTCGTGGCGACCGACTCGGCGTCGCGGCTGCACCGGCTGATGAACCGCGACTACCTCGATCGCGCCCATGCCTTCTTCGAGCAGTACGGCGGCAAGGCGGTGATCCTGGGTCGCTTCGTGCCCATCGTGCGCACCTTCGTGCCGTTCGTGGCCGGCGCGGCGCAGATGACGCCGGGGTCGTTCGTCGCCTACAACGCGATCGGCGCGGTCGCCTGGGTCGGCCTGTGCGTGCTCGCCGGCGTAGTGTTCGGCAACGTCCCGGTGATCAAGAATCACTTCTCGCTGGTGACGATCGGGATCGTCTGCGTGTCGCTGCTGCCGGTGCTGGTGGAGTTTCTCCGGCACCGGACAGGCGCCGCGCCGCGCTAGATCGCCGCGAGCGCCTGCGCGAGATCGCCGATCAGGTCCTCGGCGTCCTCGATGCCGGCGGAGATCCGCACCATGCTGTCGGTCAGGCCGATCTGACGGCGCCGCTCCGCCGGCACCGACGCGTGCGTCATCGAGGCGGGGTGCGAGATCAGCGTCTCGACGCCGCCGAGGCTCTCGGCAAGCGCCATCAGCCGCACCCGGTTGCACACCGTGCGGGCCGCCTCGTAGGTGCCGACGTCGAAGGACAACATGCCGCCGAAGCCGCGCATCTGGCGTGTCGCCAGCGCGTGCTGCGGGTGATCGGGCAGCCCGGGATAGTGCACGCGCTCCACCTTCGGGTGCGCCGCCAGGTACCCGGCGAGCGCCGCGCCGTTGATGTTGTGCTGGGCCATGCGCACGGTCAGCGTCTTGGTGCCGCGCAGCACCAGCCACGCATCGAACGGCCCGAGGATGGCGCCGGCCGCGTTCTGCACGAACTGCAGCCAGGCCACGTCGGGCTCGCGCACGGCGACGGCGATGCCGCCGACGCTGTCGCTGTGGCCGTTGAGATACTTCGTCGTACTGTGCACGACCAGATCGGCGCCGAGCGCGATCGGCTGCTGCAGCACCGGGCTGGCAAAGGTGTTGTCGACGACGAGACGGGCGCCGCCGCGGTGGGCGATCGCCGCCGTCGCGGCGATGTCGGTGAGGCGCATCACCGGGTTGGTCGGCGTCTCGACGAAGACCATCTTCGTGTTGGACTGCATCGCCTGCTCGACCAGGCCGGGCTGCGACGTATCGACGTAGCTGAACTCGAGGCGGTACTTGCGCAGCACCTGTTCGAACAGCCGGAAGGTGCCGCCGTAGGTGTTGTCGGTGACGACGACGTGGTCGCCCGCGTCGAGGAGGGTGGTGACGGCGTCGATCGCCGCCATCCCGGAGGCGAACGCGAACGCCGCGGCTCCGCCTTCGATGGCGGCGACGTTGTGCTCGAGCGCCAGGCGCGTCGGATTCTGCGTGCGCGCGTACTCGAACCCCTTGTGCTGGCCGAGCGCATCCTGCACGTAGGTCGAGGTCTGGAAGATCGGCGTGATGATCGCGCCGGTACCGGGATCGGGCGTCTGTCCCGCGTGGATGCAGATGGTCGCGAAGCGCGCGTCCGGCGGGAGTTTCATGCTCTAATAATCGCACATGGCGCGACGCCCCACGCCACGGCCCGCCGCCGCGCCGCAGTCGACGCCGCGCGAGCTGTTGTTCCAGAGCTGGCCAGGTCGTCTCTTCCTGATTGCGGCAGCGCTGAAGCTGGTGTTCGCGGTGTGGCGCCTCTCCGGCGATCTGCCGGAGGCCGCGCGCGTCGTCTCTTCCGCGGCGACGATCGCGCTGGCGGTCGCGGTCGTCGTGTTCGGCTGGCGCCTGTTCGTCCAGGTGAAGCGGCGCCTGCTCTGGCGCGTCCGCCGCAAGCTGATCCTGTCGTACATCTTCATCGGAGTCATTCCGGCGCTCCTCATCCTCGTCTTCTTCCTGTTCGCGGGCAGTCTGGTGTTCATGAACGTCAGCGCCTATCTCTTCCGCGACGCCTACGACAAGGTGATGGAAGACGCGCGCATCAGCGCGCAGGCGGCGGCGACGGAGATCGCCCGCCTCCCCGACAGCGCCGACGAAACCGTTCAGCGCGTGCACCGCATCCGCGCCTCGACGTATCCGGCGATGTCGATCGCCTATCTCGCGCCCGACGGGCGCTCGTCGTCGGCCGGCGGCTGGGCCGCGCTGGCGATGCCTTCCGCCGTTCCGCCCTGGCTCGCCGCACGCGAAGTGTTCCAGGGTTCGATCGCCCTGCCGATCAAAGCGACGCCCGGCGAAGAGGAGCTGGTCGTCCGCACGCTCGTCAAGGTCGGTACCGGCGGCGTCGCCGGCGCCGTGATCGTCGACATCCCGCTCGACGACCAGGTGCAGCACCAGCTCTATGCCACGACCGGCGTCCGCCTCGAGAACGTATTCGACGCGCGCAGCGACCTGAACCAGTCGACCGCGCGGTCGACCTCGAAGCAGGGCAGCCGCTCGGTTCTCTTCGAGAAGAGTCTTTCGCAGATCGACGTGATCGACTGGGCGACCGGCGACACCCACCGCGACACACTGGCGCTCGCCTACCGGCTGCGCGAGCTCTACAACCATCTGGCCAGCGCGCAGTCGATGCAGTTCGGCGAGATGCGCATGCGTCTCTCCGACGCGCTGCTCATCTTCCTGATCGTGATCGGCGTGCTGTTCCTGATCATCGAGGCGGCCGCGCTCACCATGGGGCTGGCGCTGGCGCGCTCGATCACCAGCTCGGTTCACGAGCTGTTCATGGGGACCGAGCGCGTACGGCACGGGGACTTCACCCACCGCATCAACATCGAGTCGAAGGACCAGCTCGGGGAGCTGGCCGAGTCCTTCAATCAGATGACCGGCAGCATCGAGAACCTGATGCAGACCGCCGCCGAGAAGAAGCGGCTCGAGGAAGAGCTGCGCATCGCGCGCCAGATCCAGATGTCGCTGCTGCCGCGCGGGCCGCTCGACTTCGCCGGCCTCGGCATCACCGCCCTCTGCGTCCCGGCGCGCGAGGTGGGCGGCGACTACTACGACTTCTTTCCGTTGGGGCCGCGGCGGCTCGGCGTCCTGATCGCGGACGTCTCCGGCAAGGGGACCTCAGCGGCGCTGTACATGGCCGAGCTGAAAGGGGTGGTGCTGTCGCTCAGTCAGATCTACCAGTCGCCGCGGCAGCTCCTCATCGAGGTCAACCGCATCATCTCCGACAACCTCGATACCCGCAGCTTCATCACCATGACCTACGCCGTGATCGATCTCGACGCGGGTGCGATGACCTTCGCGCGGGCCGGACACACGCCGCTGCTGCTCCTGCAGGCCAGCGCCCAGGGGGGCACGCAGAGCCTGGTGCCGAGCGGCCTGGTGGTCG
Source organism: Vicinamibacterales bacterium (assembly GCA_036496585.1). NCBI lineage: Bacteria > Pseudomonadati > Acidobacteriota > Vicinamibacteria > Vicinamibacterales > Vicinamibacterales bacterium. Next base: position 51,180 of record DASXLB010000043.1, on the reverse strand, counting down.
GGCTGCGCATCGCCGGCGCGCAGGAGAAGTTCGTCGAGCTGCTCGAAGAGTGCCGCGTCGAGCTGCGCCGCGGCGACGTCATCGCGCTCTACACAGACGGCATCAGCGAAGCGATGAACGCCGGCAGCGACCTGTTCGGCGACGTCCGCCTGAGCCGCCTGATCGACGAGCACCGGCACCTCGACACGGCGGACCTGCGCGAACGCATCCTGCGCGAGGTCGAAGCCTTCGTCGGCGATGCCGACCAGCACGACGACATGACGATGATCCTGATCAAGGTCGAGCAGGCTGCCGCGGTGCCGGCGCGCGTCGCCGTATGAACGATCTGGTCGTCATCTTCCACACGCCGTCCGAGATCGAGGCGAGCGTCATTCGCGGGCTGCTCGAGACCCACGACATCCCGTCGGTGCTGCTCAGCAACAACTCACGCACCGTGTTTCCGCTGGCGCTCAACGACCAGTCGTGGGAGCGGCGGATCGCGGTCGCCCCCGAGCACGCCGCCGCCGCGACCCGCATCATCGACAGCCACCGCGACGAAGTCCAGGGCGGCCGGGTCGTCCCGTTCGGCACGGAGCTGGAGCCGCTCGAGCGCCGCATTGCCTACCGCTTCAAGGACCGCGGTCTGCTCGAGCACGCGCTGACGCACCGCTCACGCGTGCACGAGGACGCCAGCGGCGGCGTCTTCGACAACGAGTCGATGGAGTTTCTCGGCGACTCGGTGCTCGGCTTCGTCATCGCCGACATGCTGTTCCGCGAGTTCCCGCAGCACAACGAAGGGCAGAAGTCGAAGCTGAAGGCGTCGCTGGTGTCGTCGGCGGCGCTGGCGAAGCTTGGCGCGGCGCTCGACCTCGGGCAGTTCCTGATCCTCGGGCGCGGCGAGGAGAAGACCGGCGGCCGCGGCAAGCACGCGATCATCGCCGATTGTTACGAGGCGCTGATCGCCGCGGTCTATCTCGACGGCGGCGTCGAGCCGGCGCGGGCCTTCATCGAACAGGAGTTCCAGGACCTCATCGCCGAGGCGCGGCGCACCGGCGCCGCGGCGTCATTCACCGACGACTGGAAGTCGGCGCTGCAGGAATGGCTGCAGTCGAAGGGCCGGGGACTGCCGGTCTACCGGCTCGCGGCCGAAGTGGGACCCGATCACCGCAAATCGTTCGTCGTGGAGGTGGTGGTCGGCGGCGAAGGGTTGGCGCGCGCCGAAGGGCGCAGCAAGAAGGAAGCGGCACAGGCCGCAGCCAAGGCCGCGCTGGAAAAGCTCAGCGACTGAGATCTCGCGGCCGCTCCGGCTGCTTCGATGACAACCGTCCTCAGTCGATCTCGATAATCCCGCTGTACTTCGACGGCTCGAGCGGTGTGCCGGCCATCGCCAGCGACGGCTCGCCGTGCGGGAGGCGCGCCATGACGTAGGCGTGCAGCTCGCGCGTGACGTCTTCGTCGCCGGGCGGCACCGAGTGGCAGTGCAGGCGGACCCACAGGCGGAGCATCGGATCCACGAAGCTGTAGCGCTTCTGCCGGGAGGTGATGAGGTCGACGTCCTCGAGCCACGACAGATAGTCCTTGGTCGAGCCAGGCGTGCGCCGCAGCCGCTGCGCGATCTCGGTCAGCGTCAGCGGCTCCTGCTGCGCGAGCACTTCGAGGATGGCCTTCAGCGCGCCGTAGCCGCGGGCGCGGTGCAGCCGCAATTCGTAACAGAACCGGCAGGTCTGGGCGAGCTGTCCGCCGGGGGAGAGCAGCGCCGCGAGCGCGCTGACCGGGTCGGCGGTGCCGCGCTGACCGAGCGCCGTCGCGGTTTCGGCGATGGCGCGGGCGTAGGACGGGCGGCCGTCCGACAGCACGTGCACGAGGCGCGCGAGCTCGTCGCGGTGGCGCTCCACTTCCTCTTCCGCCTCGGCCGCGCCACGCACGTGGTCGTCGGCGTGCGCGCCCGGCAGGGTGGCCCGGATCTCGGCGGCGCTGAGCGGGGCGACGTGGACGATCTCGAACTGGGCCGGCGCGTCGCGCAGCAGCCGGTAGGCCCGCGCCGCGTAACGCGTCGTCAGCACGAAGCGGTTGCCGCTCGAGGCGAGCGCGCCGAGCAGGTCGCGGAGCACGCTGCGCAGCCCGGGGAAGCTCTCGAACGTCCGCAGCTCGAGGAATTCGTCGAGCAGGAACGTCGCCGGCGAGGTGCCGGGAGCCCGCGCGGTGTCGAGAAAAGCGAGCGTCGCGTCAAAGGCGTCCCGCGCGCCGGCTTCGCTGCCAGGCGCCGGCTGGCCGGGGACGGCGGGAAACGGGGAGGCGGTGCGCACCGCCTGCAGGAAACGCTCGGGCGTGGTCGCGATCCGTTCGACGTCGATGTACTGCGCCTGCGTGCGCCCGATCAAATCGCGCAGACGAAGCAGCAGGGATGTGCGGCCGCTGCCGCAGCCGCCCAGCACGACGGGGATCCGTGGGCCGTTGCCAGCCGATCCGTCGAGGGCGGCCAGCACACGGCGCTCCAGCGTGGGACGCTCGGGAACCATCATCGATTTGTACCAGGGTTTGTACCAGGTTTCATGCCCGGGTTCACGCGCAACATCGGCATGTCGATGCCATGTTCACTGGCAGTGGCGATCGCCTCGGGATAGCCGGCGTCGGCATGGCGGACGACCCCGCTGCCGGGATCGCCGGTCAGCACGCGCTGCAGCTTCTCGTCGGCTTCGCGGGTGCCGTCGGCGACGATGACCATGCCGGCGTGCAGGGAGTATCCGATGCCGACGCCGCCGCCGTGGTGCACCGACACCCAGGTCGCGCCCGACGAGGTATTCAGCAGCGCATTGAGGATCGGCCAGTCGGCGATGGCGTCGCTGCCGTCGCGCATGCCCTCTGTCTCGCGGTAGGGAGAGGCGACCGAGCCGGTGTCGAGATGATCGCGGCCGATGACGATCGGCGCGGAGATCACGCCGCGGCGCACGAGGTCGTTGATCGCCAGCCCGAAGCGCGCGCGCTCGCCATAGCCCAGCCAGAAGATGCGGGCCGGCAGCCCCTGGAACGCGACCCGCTCGGCGGCGAGGCGGATCCAGCGGCAGAGCGCCGTATCCGACGCGAACATCTCGAGCGCGAGCGCGTCGGTGGCCGCGATGTCCGCGGGATCGCCCGACAGCGCGGCCCAACGGAACGGCCCCTTGCCGCGGCAGAACAGCGGGCGGATGTACTCCGGCACGAACCCGGGAATGCGGAACGCGTCGGCGACGCCGGCCTTCTCGGCCTGCGCGCGGATGTTGTTGCCGTAGTCGAACGCGATCGCGCCGCGATCCTGCAGCGCGCGGATGCCGCGCACGTGCGTGGCCATCGCCGCCATCGCGCGCCGTTCGTACTCGGCAGGGTCGGCGCTCCGCAACGCGGTCGCCTCGGCGAGCGACAGGCCGTTGGGCACGTAGCCGGCGAGCGCGTCGTGCGCCGAGGTCTGATCGGTGACGACGTCGGGCACGAAGCCGCGCCGTCCGAGCTCGGGGATCACGTCGGCGGCATTGGCCTCGAGGGCGATGGCGCGCGCCTGGCCGGCGGCGCGCAGCGTCTCGACCCGCGCGAGCGCGGCGTCGAGCGTCTGAACGTGCTCGTCGACGTAGCCGGTCGCCAGGCGGCGGGCGATGCGGGCGCGATCGACTTCGACGACGAGCGCGATCCCGCCGTTCATGGTGATGGCGAGCGGCTGGGCGCCGCCCATGCCGCCGAGGCCGGCCGTCACGACGACCCGCGCGGCGAGCGAGCCGCCGAAGTGACGGCGTGCCAGTTCAGCGAGCGTCTCGTAGGTGCCTTGCAGGATGCCCTGGGTGCCGATGTAGATCCAGCTGCCGGCGGTCATCTGGCCGTACATCGTCAGGCCGCGATCCTCGAGATCGCGGAATGTCTTCCAGTCGGCCCACGCCGGCACGAGCATGGCGTTGACGATGAGGACGCGCGGCGCCCAGGGGTGGGTGCGGAAGACGGCCACCGGCTTGCCGGACTGGACGAGCAGCGTTTCGTCGTGTTCGAGCCGGCGCAGCGTGTCGACGATCGCGTCGAACGCCTCCCACGACCGGGCGGCGCGTCCGGAGCCGCCGTAGACGACGAGATCGTCAGGCCGCTCCGCCACGTCGGGGTCGAGGTTGTTCATCAGCATGCGAAGGGCGGCTTCCTGCGGCCATCCTTTGCACGAGATCACGGCGCCGCGCGGCGCGCTGACGTGGCGGCTCAGGGTCCTCATGTCTCGGAAACACTCCGCGCGCGGCGTCGCAGTCGTCACGCGCAGGAGAATAGCAATCTAGAAACGTACGCGCGCGTTGTCAAATTGATTCTGAAAAAAACTTTACTTGACTTCTGATGCGCACGAGCGCTCCAGCGATCCGGAGGAGATGAGTGCCGCGATCGATTCGATATCCGGTGAGGGTGGACGATCGCCGGCCAGCGTCGCGACGTCGGATCGCACGCGCGCGTGCACCGGTGCCAGCGCCGGCGAGGTCGTCAACGGCGCGAGCAGATCGATCGCCTGGCAGGCGAGCAGCACCTCGATCGCGATGACCCGCGTCGCGAGCGTGAGCGCGCGCTCCGCCTTGAGCGCGGCCGCCATGCTCATGCTGACATGGTCCTCGCGGTTGGCCGACGTCGGGATCGTGTCGGCGCTCGCCGGATGCGCGAGCGTCTTGAGTTCCGAGGTCAGCGCCGCCGCGGTCACCTGGGCCAGCATGTAGCCCGAATGCAGTCCCGAATCGCGGGTGAGAAACGGCGCCAGCCCGCTGAGCGCCGGATTGACGAGCCGATCCGACCGGCGTTCCGAGATGGTGGCGAGCTGGACCAGGCCGAGCACCAGCAGATCCGCCGCGATTGCGACCGGCGCGCCGTGGAAGTTGCCGCCCGAGACAATATCGCCGGCCCCCGGGCCGGCGGTGTCGACATCGGCGAACACCATCGGGTTGTCGGTCGCGGCGTTCATCTCGATCTCGATCGCGGCGCGGGCGTAGGCGCAGGCGTCGCGGGCGGCGCCGTGCACCTGCGGCGCGCAGCGCATCGAGTAGGCGTCCTGGACGCGGCCGCAATTCTCGTGAGATCGATTGATGGCGCTGTCCTGGAGGAGCGCCAGGAGATTGGCGGCCGACCGCTGCTGGCCGGGGTGCGGCCGTGGCGCGTGGAGGCGGGCTTCGAACGGATGGTAGGAGCCGCGCAGCCCGTCGATGGTCAGCGCCGCGGCGAGGTCGGCGGCGCGCGCCAGCCGTTCGGCGCCGAGCACCGCGAGCGCCGCGACGGCGGTCGACGCCTGGGTGCCGTTGATCAGCGCCAGCCCTTCCTTCGGTCCGAGCGTCACCGGCGCCAGACCGGCGCCCGCCAGCGCGGCCGCGCCGTCGACGGTCGAGGGATCGTCGCCGACCGTCGCGTGTCCTTCGCCGATCAGGACGAGCGAGAGGTGGGCGAGCGGGGCCAGATCGCCGCTTGCCCCGACCGAGCCGCGGCTGGGCACGATCGGGTGGACGCGTGCGTTGAGCGCCGCGATCAGCAGATCGAGGGTGTCGCGGCGGATGCCCGAGAACCCCTTGGCCAGCGCGTTGGCGCGCAGCGCCATCATCGCGCGCACCGCACGCGCCGGCAGCGGCACGTCGACGCCGGCGGCGTGGCTGCGCAGCAGGTTGCGCTGCAGCTCGTCGAGCGCGCTCCTGGCGATGCGCACTTCGGCCAGCGACCCGAAGCCGGTGTTGACGCCGTAGACCGGCGCATCGCCGTCGGCATGGCGATCGACCACCGCGCGGGCAGCGTCGACCGCGGCCGCCGCCGCCGGCGCCAGCGCCACCGGCGCGCCCAAGTCGGCGATCGCCTGCAGATCGGCGAGCGTCAGATTTTCGCCGTCGAGCCGGATCATGTGAACGCGATCATATTGAAAAGGTAGAATACCGCGGTCAGATGTCCAACAACATTGCGGTGCTGGGCGCGCAGTGGGGCGACGAGGGGAAGGGCAAGGTCGTCGACCTGCTGACGCCGAACTTCGAGATCGTGGCGCGCTATCAGGGCGGCCACAACGCGGGCCACACGGTCTACGCCAACGGGCGTAAGTTCGTGCTGCGGCTGCTGCCCTCGGGCATCCTCCATCCCGGCATCACCTGCGTGATCGGCAACGGGCTCGTCGTCGATCCGCAGGCGCTGTTTGCCGAAATCGACGAGCTCGCGGCCGCCGGCGTTGCGATCGACGGCCGGCTCGTCGTGAGCGACAAGGCGCACCTCATCCTGCCGTACCATCGCGAACTGGATCTGCTGAGCGAAGCGCGGCGCGGCGAGCGCAAGATCGGCACCACCTCGCGCGGCATCGGCCCAGCCTACGAGGACAAGATCGCACGCCGCGGGGTGCGGGTCGGCGATCTGGCCAACGAAGAGGCGCTGGCGAGCGCAATCCGCCACAACGTCGACGCCCGCAACCGGATCATCGGCGACACCCAGATGGACGCCGATCAGGTGATCGCCGACGCGCGGCGCGCCTGGACACGCATGCAGCCGTGGGTGCGCGACGTGTCGCTCTTCCTGGCGGAGGCGCGCCGCGCCGGGCGCCCGATCATGTTCGAGGGCGCGCAGGGAACGCTGCTCGACATCGATCACGGCACGTATCCCTACGTCACCTCCTCGAACGCGACGACCGGCGGTATCTGCACCGGCCTCGGCGTGCCGCCGCGCGCCATCGACGGCGTGCTCGGCGTGGCCAAGGCGTACACGACGCGTGTCGGTGAGGGGCCGCTGCCCACCGAGCTCTTCGGCGCGATCGGCACCCGCTTGCGCGAGACCGGCCAGGAATTCGGCGCCGTCACCGGACGGCCGCGCCGCTGCGGCTGGTTCGACGCGGTCGCGGTCCGCTACGCCGTCCGCGTCAACGGGCTCGACGCGCTGGCGTTGACCAAGCTCGACGTGCTGGACGGCATGCCCGAGCTGCAGATCTGCACCGCGTATCGCTGCGACGGCGCGACGCTGCACGAATTCCCTGGGGAGATCGCGCAACTGTCGCGGTGCGAGCCGATCTACGAAACGATGCCGGGCTGGTCGCAGCCCACCGCCGGCATCCGCCGTTACGCGGATCTGCCGGCCGACGCGCAGCGCTACATCGCGCGGCTCGAGGCGCTGACCGGCGTCCCCGCGGCGGTGCTTTCGACTGGCTCGGCGCGCGAGGACACGATCATCCGCGCGGACTCGATCGCCGCGACATGGTTCGGACGGTAGAAGGACGCCGCGCCGTCGGGTGGGCGCGGCTCGAAGCGATCCGGCTAGTTGCCGCGATTGCGCTCGATGACCCGGTCGAGCGCGGCGGCGTCGCCGTCGATGAACTCGACGCCGGCGCGGTACTGGGGAGCGGCGACGGGCGCCTTGGGCAGCTCGAACTTCGCCCAGGCGATCGCGCCGCGGAAACGCAGGACGAAGTCGTCGTGCGGCAGGCTGATACGGACTTTCTGGTTCGGCCGCAGGATCGTCGGCGAGATCACCTGCGCGCCGACCGTCGACAAATCGACGACCGCCGCCGGGTTGCCATCGAGCTGCAGCTCGATGCCGCCGAGGCGGAAGCGCGGCGCGCGGCGGGTGCCATGCCAGTCGAGCCGCGCCGGCTCGTCGGTCGCGATCGGCGCGGCCGACGGCTGCGCGGCGCCGACGGCGACCGGCTGGGCGGGCGCCGGCACCGCGGTCGGCTTCACCACCTGCCGCGAGTAGTCGCCGGTGTGCGACATCACGCGCACCTCGACGATCGCCAGCTGCGGATCGCTCTTGATCCGGTTGACGAGGGCCGCGCCGCGCGGCGTCGCGGCGAACAGCCGCTCGAGCACGACGAGCGGCGGCCGCTGATCCATGATGGCCTGGAGCGCCTGGATCGGCTCGGTGTCGGAAAACGTGATGATGTCCCCCTCGACCTTGACGCGCTCGCGAAGGCCGGGCATCAGGTTTTCGGCAGCGATGACCAGTACGGCCGCGGACATCCGGTGAGTCTAGCATGAGCTTACAGCACGACGCCGAGGTGATCGTCGCCGGTACGGGGCCGGCCGGATCGACGGCCGCGCTGCAGCTCGCGCGCGCCGGCGTGCGCGTCCTCGTGCTCGAGCGCGATCCGCTGCCGCGTCAGAAGCCATGCGGCGGCGGCATCAGCACGCGGGTCTTCGGCCGCTTTCCGTACCTGCGGGACGCGCTCGCGCAGATTCCCTCGCACGCGGTGTCAAGTCTCTATCTCGAGGGACCGTCGGGCGGCGTGTTCCGCATGCAATCGAACGGACCGGCGGTGGTGCTGATCCGCCGCATCGAGTACGACGCGATGCTGGCGTCGCTGGCGCGCGAGGCCGGCGCGGAGATCGTGGCGCCGGCGGCGATCGCGCAGGCGACCCAGGACGGCGACGCCGTGACGCTGCGCACCCGCGACGGCCGCACCTTCCGCGCGCCGTTCGTGATCGCGGCCGACGGCGTCAACAGCGTGGTCGCCCGCCGGCTCGGCCTCAATCGCGGCTGGCCGCGCGCCCGGCTCGCGCTCGACATGATGGAGGAGACGCCGATCGAGACGCTGCGCGCCGCCGAGCCCGAAACGCTGTCGGTCTTCTACGGCTACGGCGGCGCGCACGGCTACGCCTATGTGTTCCCGAAGCGCGCGCACGTCAACGTCGGCATCGGCTATGTGCTGCCGTTCTTCCAGAAGCAGGTCGACGTCGCCCCCTACGATCTGCAGCAGTCGTTCGTCGCCGACCTGCGCCGCCGCGGCATGCTCGACGGAGCGTCGCAGCGCGAGCACTTCACGCCGTTCCTGATTCCGATCGGCGGGCCGCTGCCGACGACCGCGCAGGGTCGCGTGCTGCTGACCGGCGACGCCGGCGGTTTCGTCAACGGCTTCTCGGCCGAGGGGATCTACTACGCGATGGTCACCGGCGATCTCGCCGCCGCTGCCGTGCTGGCGGCGCGCGAGGGGAGTGTCATCGAGCCGGCGCGGGCGCGGCGGACCTACGTGCGCGCCTGGCGCCGTGAGATCGGCGCGGAACTTCGCGACTCGGTGTTGATCCAGAAGCACCTCTTCCCGTCGCGCGAGCGCATGGACAACATCGTGCGCGGCGCCAGCACGCACCGTGCCTTCGCCGACACCCTCGTCGACTACGGCAGCGGACGCCTCTCGTACCGGGCGGCCCGCCGCCGCCTCCTCTGGCATTTCCCACGGCTGCTGCCGCGGCTCGCGCTGGTCGCCTGGCGCAGCCGGCGTGCCGCCGCCTATCAGCCGCCGGCGGCCGAACATGGGTGACGGAGATCCCGACGCGGTGGTCCACGCCGTCTTCTTCGATCTCGACGACACGCTCTTCGACCACCGCAGCTCGGCTCGCGCGGCGCTCGCGGACGTGCACCGCCGTCATGCTCCAGCGGTCGATTTCACGCGCTTCGAGGACTATCACTCGCAGCACCTCGAGGCGCTGCACGCGGAGGTGCTGGCCGGCCACCTCTCGATCGACGACGCGCGACGCGAGCGGTTCCGTCGCGTCTTCGCGGCGGTCGGGATCGCCGTGGACGCCGACGCCGTCGGGCGGATCGCCGCCGCCTACCGCGCCGGCTACGTCGCGGCGCGGCGGGTGGTCGAGGGGGCCGCGGCGCTCCTCGAAGCGGTGCGGCCGCACGCGCGCATTGCGATCGTCTCGAACAACCTGCTCGACGAACAGCGCGACAAGCTGCACTTCTGCGGCCTGGCGGCGCTCGTCGACGAGCTGGTCGTCTCGGAGGACGTCGGCGTCTCCAAACCCGATCCCGGCATCTTCGACGCGGCGCTCGGGCGGCTGGGCGTGTCGGCGCCGCACACCGTGATGTTCGGCGACTCCTGGGCCGCTGACATCGTCGGTGCCGCGCGCGCCGGCATCCGGGCCGTCTGGTTCAATCCCGAAGGGCGGCCACGCCCCGCGGAGCCGCCGGACATCACCGAAGTGCGGGCGCTGAGGCCGACCGACGACCTCGTCCGCGTGCTGCTCGGCGCGCCGCTGCCGACGCGCTGACATGCGAATCGGCGTCGATTTCGGCGGGACGAAGATCGAGGCGATCGCGATCGACGCGAACGGCGTCGAACGCGCCCGACGCCGTGTCGACACGCCCCGCGGCGACTATGCCGCCAGCCTCGAGGCCGTCGCGGCGCTGGTCGCCGCCGTCGAGGCAGACGCCGGCGCCCGCGGCAGTGTCGGGGTCGGCATCCCGGGCGCCGTCTCTCCCGCGACGGGCGTCATCAAGAACGCCAACTCGACCTGGCTGATCGGCCATCCGCTGCACCGCGATCTGTCGCGCGCCATCGGCCGCGAGGTGCGGGTCGCCAACGACGCCAATTGCTTCGCGCTCTCAGAGGCCGCGGACGGCGCGGCGGCGGGCGTCGGCGTCGTCTTCGGCGTCATTCTCGGCACCGGGGTCGGAGGGGGAGTCGTCGTCAACGGCGCCGTGCTGAGCGGTGCCAACGCGATCGCCGGCGAGTGGGGGCACAACGCGCTGCCCTGGCCCGACGCCGCGGAATGGCCCGGACCGCCGTGCTACTGCGGCCGCCGCGGCTGCATCGAAGTGTTTCTCTGCGGGCACGGGCTGCAGATGGCGTACGGGGGAACGGATCTGGCGAACGCGCGGGCGATCGCCGACGCCGCGGCCGGCGGACACGCGGGCGCCGTCGCGGCGCTGACGCTGTACGTGCGGCGCCTGGCCAAGGCGCTCGCCACCGTCGTCAACCTGCTCGATCCCGACGTGATCGTGCTCGGCGGCGGCCTCTCGAACATCGACGGCCTCTATGCGCGCGTGCCGGAGGAGTGGCGGCGCTGGATCTTCTCGGATCGGGTCGACACACGTCTGGTGCGCAACCGGCACGGTGACTCGAGCGGCGTGCGCGGGGCGGCGTGGCTGTGGCCGGTGTAAGGGCGTTGCGCGCGTGGGTTACTGCGAGAGGGCCTGGTCGAGCTGCGCGGCGGTGATCCGGAAATGCGACGCGTTCCAGACGGGCTTGCCGTCCCGGAGCAGGATGGCCTGCGGTGTTTCATGGCGGACGCCCAAGCGCTGCGCCGCCGCATCGGAAACCGGCCGATCGGTCTGGACCGTGATCATCCTGTAGGACGCCGCGGCGCTGGCCGATTCGATGTGCGTGTGAAGCTCGTCGAGGGCTTCGCAACTGACGCCGCAGTATCGGCTGTGCTTGAACAGGAGCACCGGCCGTTGACGCGACTCAGCGATGGCCGCCTCGAGCGCTTCGACGTCCCGAATCGGCGTGGGGGTCTTCATTCGCCTTCCATTGTAGCCAATCGTCCCCATGCTATCGAGCTCATCACCAGGCCCGGCCGCGATCCGCGGCGGCGGCGCCTCGACAGGAGGGGCTAGTGCGGCGCCTGATGCGACCGCGTGTGGAAACCCGCCGCTTCGAGGTGGCGCCGCACCTCCGAGACGATCGTCGCCGCTTCGGAAGGCAACGGCACCGGCGGGTGGTTCACCATCCGATCGACGTTGTAGATGCGAAAGCGGATCCCTTCGAGATGAAAGGCGGTGATCGCACGGGCGAGCGCCTCCGTCTCGTCGAGAAGATTCTTCAGCGGATCCTGCTGCGGCGAGGCCTTCAGCAATGCGACCAGATCGGTGACGCGGCGCTGTGCCGCCTGGCGTTCGTCGGTGGACATGACCTCATCATCATAAGATGACGCGGGTCAACCTCGACAATCCCTGTGCGCCGCCGGGCCATAAACCGCTGCCGGCGCCAGGCGGCGCTCGAGGTGGGAGCCGGGCCGTGCGATAGAGTGAGCAGCATGGACAAGGGACGGGCTCGCGTCGAGCCGCCGGATCTCAGTGAAAAGGGCGGACTCAGGGACGGCGTGCCGCAGCGTTCGGACGATCGTCTCTTCATGCAGGTGCTGGCCTTCGGCGGTTGTCGGGACGCGGTGGCCATCGGGCCTCATCTCCAGGCCGCGCGGGTCGAAGCCGTGGTCTACGAAGACCTCAACGATCCGCACGGCGTCGCTGTTCTGGCGCTGACGCGCGATCCGGCGACGCTGGTCGATGACCTGCGGCGGGTGCTCGGGAGCGGCCCGTGCGCCGGACTGACGCTCAAGCCCGATTACACGATGCTCGGGCGCACCTACGCGATTGGCTACGAGCCCGATCTGCGCGAGACGCTCATCGAGCGGCCGCGCCGTACGGTCCTCAATCCCGACTGGCGATGGGCGATTTGGTACCCGCTCCGGCGGAGCGGCCGTTTCGCGCAGCTCGACGAACAGGAGCAGCGGAAGATCCTGGCCGAACACGGGGCTATTGGCATGGCCTTCGGCGCCGGCGACCTCGCTCATGACGTCCGGCTAGCCTGTCACGGGCTCGACCGCGACGACAATGATTTCGTGATCGGCCTGGTCGGCAAGGATCTGTTCCCGCTCTCCGCCGTCGTGCAGTCGATGCGCAGGACGCAGCAGACCTCGTTGTATCTCGACCGCCTGGGCCCGTTCTTCGTTGGCCGGGCCCTCTGGCAGTCGCCGTTGTAGGCCAGGTGCGCCGGCGCTCTGGCGCGGCGCGCCGTTTGCTGGAGCCGTCTCCCATGCCAATTCCTCTTCGTCCGTTCGGCCGCCATGCCGACGTCCGCGTGTCGGCGCTCGGGCTCGGCGGCTATCATCTCGGACAGATCGCAAGTGTGCGCGAGAGCATCCGACTCGTACACGCCGCCATCGACGCCGGCGTCACCTTCATGGACAACGCCTGGGAGTACAACGATCACGAGAGCGAAGTGCGGATGGGCCGCGCGCTCGCCGATCGCCGCGACGCGGTGTTCCTGATGACCAAGGTCTGCACGCACGGCCGCGATGCCAAGGTCGCGATGCGCCAGCTCGAGGAGTCGCTGCGGCGGCTCAAGACCGACTACCTCGATCTCTGGCAGGTGCACGAGTGCGTGTACTTCAACGATCCCGATCGGCATTTCGCCCGTGGGGGCGTCGTCGAGGCGCTCGATCGCGCCAGGCGGCAGGGGAAGGTTCGCTTCGTGGGGTTCACCGGGCACAAGGACCCGGCGATCCATCTGCGGATGCTGTCGTTCGGATACCAGTTCGACGCGTGCCAGCTGCCGTTGAACGTGTTCGACGGCACGTTCAAGAGCTTCGAGACGCAGGTGCTGCCGGAGCTCGTCCGGCAGGGCATCGCTCCGATCGGGATGAAGAGCCTGTGCGGGTCCGGCGACCCGGTGAAGAAGCGGGCCGTGAAGGTCGAAGACGCGCTTCGCTACGCCATGAGCCTGCCGGTCGCGACCACGGTCAGCGGTATCGATTCCATGCGCGTGCTCCGGCAGAACGTCAGGATTGCGTCGGGATTCAGCCCCCTGAGCGCTGCGCAGATGGCGCGTCTGCGGCGCCATGCCGCCGAGCCGGCCTCCGACGGACGGTTCGAGCGGTTCAAGACGTCGATGGCGCACGATGCCGACGAAGGCCGGCGCCAGCACGGGTTTCCGCTGATGGCGGATCTCGCGGGCTGAGACGCCTCCGACTTGGCCCGCGGGTTGCTGAGATAGAGCCGGAGGCATCTTGCCAAGCGCGCATGGACGGCGTCCGCGACGCCTGTCGCCAGAAGAACGGAAGTCGCTGACACACGGTGACTTCTGGATTCCGGAAGAGGAGCGGGAAGTCTACCGGCGGGCCCTCCAGGCCCTCCAGGAGGCGGCCGTGCCGTACGTGGTGGCCGGTGCCTACGCCATCTACGAACATACCGGCATCTACCGCCAGACCAAGGATCTCGACCTGTTCGTGGAGCCGCAGGCCGTCCTCTCGGCGGCGCGCGCGCTTCACGACGCCGGCTTCGTGATGCGGCTCGAGGACCTGCACTGGCTCGCCAAGGGGTTCGTCGGCGACAAGTTCGTCGATCTGATTTATGGGATGGGAAACGCGGTCGCCTTCATCGACGGCGGCTGGGTCACCCACAGCCGCGCCGGCGTACTGGCGGCCCATCCGGTCCGCATCGCTCCCGCCGAGGAACTGATCTGGCACCGGCTGTTCATCAGCGAACGCCACCGGCACGACATGTCCGACATCCTGCACCTTGTGCTGTGCGTCGGCGAGGGCCTCGATTGGGAGCGGCTGATGTCGCGGGTCGGGGAGCACTGGCCGCTGCTGCTGGCGCAGCTGCAGATGTTCAGCTACGTCTATCCTGGCTATCGCCGGAACGTGCCCTCGTGGGTGCTCGAACAGCTGATCGAGCAGGCGCGCGCCGAGATCGGGCGCGACGAAGAGGACGCTGACGTCACCCGCGGCACCCTCATCTCGCGATTCAGCTTCACGATCGACGTGCGTGAATGGGGCTTTGCCGACCCGCGCGGCGACATGGTGCGCCAGGCGCGAAGCCAGCCCGTGATCCGGGAGATTGCGCAGTCCGATATCTGGGACGAGCGGTCGGAGGAGGGCGCATAGCGGGCCGCCGCCCCCATTTTCGCTAAACCAACCGCGCGTTCGCTCCGTCTATTCCCGCATGAACAGGATTCCCATGCTCGAGACGCTGGCTCGCGACACGCGCTACGCCTTGCGGATGCTGGGCAAGACACCGGGGTTCACCGCGGCGGCGGTGGTGACGCTGGCGCTGGGGATCGGCGCGAATGCGGCGGTATTCAGCGCCGTCAACGCGCTCCTGTTCGAGCCATTGCCGTTCCCGCAGCCGGACCGCCTGGCGATCGTCGGGCGGCACTATCGGTCGGTGAAGTCGGGCGACAGCCACGACACCGGGTCGAACGGCCGGATGTGGCTGGCGGTGCGCGATCACACGAGCACGGTCGACGCGGCCGTCTACGGCGGGACCACGGGCGTCAACCTTGTGGCGGCGGAGAACGTCGCCTACGTCTCGCAGCAGCGGGTCAGCGCCGGCTACTTCCGCGTGCTCGGCATCGCGCCGATGATCGGCCGCGAGTTCTCCCCGGACGAGGATCGTCCCGGCGGCCAGCCGGTGGTCATGCTGACCTACGATCTGTGGCGCCGCGTCTTTGGCGGCGACCGGGCCGTGGCCGGCAGACCCGTGACGCTGCGCGGCGAGACCTACGCGATCGTCGGCGTGATGCCGGCGGACTTTCCGATCACCGAGGGCGGCGCGCGCTTTGACGGCGGCAGCGGCGTCGATCTGTGGACGCCGCTCCAGCCCTCGACGACCGGAGAGGGGGGCGGCACGAACTACGAGACCATTGCCCGCCTGCGCGACGGCGTGAGCTGGGCGCAGGCGCAGAACGACCTGCGCGGCGCGTCGAGTCAGGCGTTCGTGAACGTGCCGGCCGGCGATGCCGCGGAGCTGGAGCTGGTCCCGATGCAGGCGGGCATGACCGCCGACATCCGGCAGCCGCTGCTCATGCTGTGGGGCGCGGTCGGCATCGTGTTGCTGATCGCGTGCGTCAACGTCGCCGGCCTGCTGCTGGCGCGCGGCGCGACCCGCACCCGCGAGATCGCCACCCGCATGGCGCTCGGCAGCGGCCGTGGCGCCGTCGTCCGGCAGCTCCTCGTCGAAAGCGTGATCATCGGGCTGCTCGGCGCGGCGGCGGGGCTGACCGTCGCCTGGGCGGCGCTCTCGGTCGTGGGCTCGCTCGGTGCGAAGGTGTTCGGCCTCTGGCAGCCGTTGACGCTGAATACGCGCGTGCTGCTCGCCACGGCAGCGTGCGGCGTCGGCACGAGCGTGCTGTTCGGGCTGTTTCCGGCGCTGCAGACGTCGCGTCTCGACGTGCAGGCGGCGCTGGCCGAGAGCGGGACCCGCGGCGTCGCCGGCGGGTCGAGCCGCTGGCCGCGCCGGGTGCTCGTGGTGGCCGAGATGATGCTCGGCGTCATCCTGCTGGTCAGCGCCGGACTGCTGATCCGGACCTTCGTGCACCTGCGCACGCTCGATCCCGGCTTCGACGAGGCGAATCTGCTGACCGCCAGCGTGTCGCTGCAGGACGCGCGCTACCGTGAGCCGCAGGCCGTGGCGCAGCTGTTCGAGGCGACGAATGCGCGCCTGCGCGGCCGCGCCGGGATCGGGAGCGTCGCCGTCGCGCTCGGCATGCCGTACAGCCGGCTGTTGAACGACGGGTTCCGGCGGCTCGACGGTCCGCAGGTCGATTCCCCGTCGGAGGGGCGCATCACCAACGAGATGTACGTGACCCCCGGCTTCTTCGAGACGCTGCACGTGCCGGTGCGCGGCGGCCGCACCTTCGACCCGCGCGACACCGCGCAGTCGGCGCCCGTGGCGGTCGTCAACGAGGCGTTCGTCGCCCGCTACTACAAGAACGACCCGCAGGTCATCGGCCGCCACATCGGTCCGGGCGCGCCGCGCGAGATCGTCGGTATCGTCGGCAACACGCAGCAGGGATCGGCCGGGTGGGGGAACTTCGGCCCGATCTCGCCGCTGCCGTGCGTCTACATTCCGGTCGCGCAGACCACGTCGAAGTTCCTGACGCTCGTGCACACGTGGTTTCAGCCCTCATGGGTCGTCCGCAGCCAGCTGCCGGCGTCGCAGGTAGTCTCGGAGCTGCGCACGGCGATCGCGGCGGTCGATCCGCAGCTGCCGATCGCCAGCATCCGGACGATCGACGCCCTCCGGGGCGAAAAGCTCGCGTCGCAGCGATTCATGGTCTGGCTCGTCGCGGGTCTCGGGCTGATCGCGCTTGTGCTCGCGGGTGTGGGCCTGCACGGGCTGATCGCCAGCAGCGTCAACGAACGCACGCGCGAGCTCGGGATCCGTCTCGCGCTCGGCGCGACGGGCAGCCAGGCGATTGCCGTGGTGGTCGTGCCTGGACTCCTGCTCGCCGCCGCTGGCGTGACGCTCGGCGCCGCTGCGGCGCTGGCGGTGACCCGGCTCCTCCAGTCGTTCGTCTGGGGCGTGGCGCCGTCGGATCCCGCGACGTTTGCCGGGGTGATCGCCGGCCTCATGCTCATCGCGGTCGCCGCGAGCCTGCTGCCGGCGCTCCGCGTCCTGCGGCTCGATCCAGCCAGCACGCTCCGCGCCGAATGAGGGGCCGCGCGCTTTCGCCTGCTACAGAGTCTTGGCGCCGCTGTCGACCGCCGGCACGGGCAGGATGCCGCGTTCGACGTAGATCGGATGGACGATCGCGCGCAGGCGCGGCAGGCGGGACGCCAGCCAGGCGCCGCTGAGGATGCAGGCGGCTCCGCCAAGGCCGATCGTCCAGCGCGAGCCGATCCGGTCGGCGACGACGCCAGCCAACAGACTGCCGATCGGCGCCGTGCCGAAGAACGCCATCGTGTAGAACGCCATCACGCGGCCGCGCATCCGGTCGTCGACGAGCGTCTGCAGCACGGTGTTGGTCGCCGCCATCTGCATCATGAAGGCCCCTCCGACCACCGGCAGGACGGCGAGCGCCATCCAGAACGACGTCGCGAACGCGAAGCCGATCAGCGACGCGCCGAATGCCAGCGTCGCCATCGCCACGATGCGGCCGAGGCCGACCACCGAGCGCCGCGACGCCAGATAGACGCCGCTGGCGAGCGCGCCCGCGCCCGACGCCGCCATCAGGGTCCCCAGCGTGTTGGGGCCCCGGCGCAGCACGTGGTCGACGAACGCCGGCATCAGCACCGTGTAGGGCATCGCCATCGTGCTGACGACCGCCAGTGACACGAGCGCGGTCCGGATCGGCAGCGACTGCCAGACGTAGCGCCAGCCGTCGCGGAGTTCCTCGCGCATCCGCGTGGCTGGCCGCGGCGCCGCCGGCGCAGTCCGCATCAGGATGAGCGACGCCACCACAAACAGGTACGACGCCGCGTCGATCATGAAGCACCAGCCCTCGCCGACCGTCGCGATCAGCACGCCGCCAATCGACGGGCCGATGATCCGGCTGCCGTTCACCATCGCCGAATTGAGGGCGATCGCGTTGGGCAGATCGGCGCGATCCTCGACCATTTCGACGACGAATGTCTGCCGCGCCGGCGTGTCGAACGCGTTGATGACGCCCTGCGCGATCTGCAGCGCCAGCACCCACTTCACGGTGATCAGGTGCTCGAGCGTCAGCACCGCGAGCGCCAGCGACTGCAGCAGCGACAGGATCTGGGTCACGACCAGCAGCCGGTGCCGGTTGCGGCGGTCGACCACGACGCCGGCAAACGGGGCCAGTATCAGGGTCGGGATCTGCCCGCAGAACCCGACGATGCCGAGCAGCAGTTCGGAGCCGGTCAGGCGATAGACCAGCCAGCTCGTCGCGACGCGGGTGATCCACGTGCCGACGAGCGACAGGCTCTGTCCCGAGAAAAACAGCCGATAGTTGCGATGGCGCAGGGCGCGCGTGACGCGGCTCATGGGAGGGAGGCGACGCAACATCGGGACCGGAGCGATCGCGTGGTGAACCCCGGCTGTCTCGCGGCGCGCCGCTTGCAATGCTGAGCCCGGTGACGAACGCGCGCACGGCGGAACGGCGGGTCATCGACATCAGCGTGCGATCCATCGTCCGCGTGGTGGCGGCGATCCTTGTCGTGTGGCTCTGGCTGCACCTCTGGCAACTGGTAATCCTGGTCGTGATGGCGGCGGTGCTCGCGGTTGGTCTCGAGCCGATCGTCGGGTGGCTGGAGGCGCGGCGGATTCCGCGCGGCCTGGCGGCGTCGGGCCTCGTGCTGACGCTGGCGCTCGTGGCTGTCGGCTTCCTCTGGACGAGCGGGGCCTCGCTCGTCTCGCAGGCACGGGACCTCTCGGGGCACGTCGACGAGGTCCGGCATGGCATCGCCGAGCGGCTCCCGGGCGTCGTCCGGCAGGCGGCCGGGCAGGCCCGCAGCCCGGTGAACCCCAGCGCGGCCGCCGGGTATGCCTTCGACGCCGGACGCCTGGTGGTCGATGGCGTCATCGTCGGCATCCTTGCCCTGATCCTGACGATCTACCTGCTCCTCGAAGGACGGCAGACCTATGCCTGGCTGCTCGCCTATGTGCCGCCAGCCTACCGCGCGCGCGTCGACTACACGGCCGCGGAGGCGCGCGAGAAGGTCCGCGGCTACCTGGCCGGCAACCTGGCGACGTCGGCGTGTGCCATGATCGTCGTGTTCTCGACGCTGTCGCTCCTCCACGTCCCCGGCGCGCTGCTGGTCGCGTTGCTGGCCGGGGTGTTCGACTTCGTCCCGGTCGTGGGCTTCATCTGTTCCGCTGCCCCGGCGCTGCTGCTCGCGGCGACCCGATCGGGCGGCGTGGCGATTGCGGTGGCGTGCGTCTACACGGGGTATCACCTGGCCGAAAACTACTACATCGGTCCCAAGGTGTATGGCGACCGCCTTCGCCTGTCGAACCTGGCGGTGATCCTGGCCTTCGCCGCAGGGGCCGAAATTGGCGGCATTGCGGGGGCGCTCCTGGCCCTGCCGCTCGCCGCGCTGTATCCGGTGATCGAGCGCGTTTGGCTGCGGGATTACCTGGCGCGCGACGCCGTCGAGACCCACCGCCGGCTCGAAGGCTCCCGTCATTCGCACGCCTGATCCGGGCCCGGCTACAATAGAGGGGAAATGACCGTGCGCCAGCAGATCGAGGAAATGCTCCGTCAGCCGCGGACGATGTCGTCCATCGCCCACGAGTTGAAGCTGACCCGCCAGGAAGTCGACGACCACCTGAAGCACGTGCTCAAGTCGGCGAAGGCGGCCGATAAGGACGTCCGGGTCGAGCCGGCACGCTGCCGCAGCTGCGGCTATGTCTTCTCGAAAGACAAGGTGATCGGCGCCACCAAGTGCCCCGAGTGCAAGGGGACGCGCCTCTATGAGCCGCTGATTCAAATCCGCTCTTAGCCAAGCCACCCATGAGCGACGATACCCCTTCCGCCGCCGAGGGGCGGTGGGAACAGCTCAATCGTTGTCCCCAGTGCGGGGCCGACATGCAGCGGACGGCGCAGCTCGGCGAACAGATTGGTTTGTTTTACCGCTGCGAGACGCATGGACGATTCCGCTACTCGTGGGACCGGGATGCGCTCGAGCCCATGCCCCAGCCACCGCCAGGAGAACGCGACGAATGACGACTCGACTGACCGCATGCATCGCGGCCCTCGGCGCCGTGCTGCTGCAGGCCCAGGCCGCCCCGGTGCCCCAGGCGCCCGACGATCCGATCAAGACGCTCGTCGCGCGGCTCGATCTCGAAAAATACAAGGCCACGATCAAGGGCCTGACCCAGTTCGGCGATCGCCGGCAGGGGACGGCGCGCAACCGCGCGGCGCTCGATTGGATCGAGGCGCAGCTCAAGAGCTACGGCTGCGCGCCCGAACGAGTCACCTACACCTATACCCCGCGCACCCCCGCGGCGCGCGGTCAGGCCGGGCGCGGCCAGCCGGGGGCGGCGGCCGGCCGCGGCCGCGGCACCGGCGATCCCACGCAGGGCCAGGGGGGCAGCCGCATCCGTGGCACCCGACGTCCGACTGGGGTCAACAACGATCCGGCGAAACAGCCGGACGATCGTATCCGCGAGCTCGACAGCGAGCCGACGCCGGAAGGGCCGGGCGAGCGCCAGGACGTGTTCTGCACGAAGGTGGGGGCGACGCATCCCGGCGAGATGTACATCGTCGGCGCGCACATGGACGGCATCGGCTGGGGCGAAGCGGCGAACGACGATGGCTCGGGCACGGCGCTGGTGATGGAACTGGCGCGGGTCTTCAGCAGCCCGGACGTTCGGACGGACCGCTCGATCCGTTTCGCGCTCTGGAACAACGAGGAGACCGGACTCGAAGGCGCTGGCGCCTACGTCGACCAGCGCAAGGATCTGCAGGGGCAGGAGAACCCGGCCGGATCAGGGAAGTATCCCGAGCCGAAATGGCTGGGGATGATCCAGCACGACATGATGATGTTCGATCACGGCATGCCGCTCGCCGACGGCACCCTGCCGAAGGAGCAGCGCGCCGAGGCCGACGTCAACGTCGAATTCCAGAAGACCTCGAAGTTCGCCGCCGACGCTCAGGCGCTCGCGTGGGTCCTGCACGCCGCGAACGAGAAGTATGCGACGGACTATCCGGCGGCGGTCGGTCCGCACATGACCAACACCGATTCAGGCCGTTTCCAGGACCTGGTCGCGGCGATCAGCGTGCGCGAAAACGAGCGCGGCGCGCAGATCGGCGGCGGCTGGGATCCACAGTGGCACCAGCCGACGGATCTGTTTTCCACCTATTCCGACAAGGATTTCCGTCTCGGTCTAAACGCCGCGCAGACGACGCTCGGCGCCGTCGCGCAGTTGACAGCCGCCACACTGGCCGCTGAGCGCGAGCCGCCGAGCGCGAGACACTGAGTCGATGCCCGCTCAGGCGCCTCAGTACTCGGCGAAGGCGTCGTCGGGATAGCAGTACACCCAGCGTTCGCCGGGTTCGGCCGACGCGATCACCGGGTGATGCGTGGCACGGGCGTGCTTGGTCGCGTGGCGATTGGGCGAGCTGTCGCAGCAGCGCGTCCCGCCGCACGTCTGGCAGGTGCGCAGGTGCACCCAGGACGATCCGATCTTCACGCACTCCTCGCATTCGTAGGCTCGCGCCGGCGCAACCTTCTCGAGGGCGTCGATGTGCGTGCAGGCGCCGGTCTTCATCGTGTCCACTCCTTTGCCGCCGGCCACTCAGGCGCGGGGCGTTCGAGCGCGCCGCGATCCCAGTGGGCGAGCGTAGCGCCGGCATCATAGGTGGTCCGCAGGAACGAGTAGAGCGCGGCTTCCGGCGACGCCGCGGATCTCACGGCCTCGTAGGGCAGGAGAAACTCGCCGAAGTCGGCGTTGTAGATCGCGGCGGACGGCGCGACGGCCGCCGTCCTGAACCCCTCGGGCTCCGGCGCGGCGTACGCGTAGAACGCGGGCTCGTCGATCGGGCCGCCGCCTGGCCACCAGCCGTGACTGATCACTTCGTGCGAGTACGCTTCACGCGTGATCGCGTCGGCGCCCGGACGCGCGGGGGCCCGGCGCCCTGAGAAGCGCGTGACGGCGAGATCGAAGCTGCCCCAGAAAAAGTGGACCGGGCTGCACTTGCCGATGAACTCGGCGCGCAGCGCATCGAACACCGGCTTCATCGCGAGCACCGTCCGCCAGAATCGGCCCACCGCCTCCGCGTCATAGTCGCGGTGGGTCGTGTCGGCCTCGAAGCGGATCGGTTCCACGACCTCCACCGGCTGCGTCCAGATGCGGATCTGGATGCCCAGTTCGACGAGCGCGCTCATCACGCTGCCATAGAAGTCGGCCACGGTCTGCGGCGCCAGCGGAACAGTGCGCCGGGCGCCGGCCGCGGTCAGTATCACGAGCTCGTGCGCCACGAAGTCGAATGCGATCATGAAGTGGGTGTCGCCGGAGGCCAGCATGGGCGTCTGGAGGCCGCGCGGCGTGATCTGCAGCGCGATATTCCAGAAGTGGTTCACCCGGGGCGTCAGCGCCAGGGAGATCTTGCCCACGATCTGCGTCCACATATGCAGGGTGTCGCGCGTGTCGCGCCAGGAGGTCAAGGGGAGGGCCGGCCAGTCGGAGCGTGACATATGTTTCACCAAGGGCATTTTACGGTGTCCTGCCGTTTCACTCCATGGGTTCTGCGGCTGACCGCTTCGGCGTCGTGGTCGCGACGGGTCCGTGCGGTAAGCTTGTGCGCATGTTCCGACGGAACTTCCTCTCGCTGTTTCCGATGCTGCCGGCGATGGCGGCCGGGCAGGCCGCGCCGACCGGCGGCGGCGCCGCAGGACCGCTGCTTTACGAATGGCGCCAGTTCTCGATGCGGACGGGACCGGCCGGGCGCCGTCTCGACGACTACCTGCAGGCCGCGCTGATCCCGGCGCTCAATCGGCTTGGCCACGCGCCGGTCGGCGTCTTCCAGGTCACGTTCGGGCTGCCGACGCCGACCACGTGCGTGCTGACGCCGTTTGCGTCGGCCGACGGGCTCGTCCGGCGCGATGCGGCGCTCGACGCCGACGCCGAGTACGTGAGGGCGGCCGCGGCGTACCTCGACGCCGCTGCGGGCGATCCCGCGTATGTGCGGCAGGAGGTCTCCATCCTCTCGGCGTTTCCACAGTTTCCGGCGATCGCGGTGCCGGCGGCGACCGCCTCGAAAGGGGCGCGGATCTTCGAGCTGCGCACCTATGAGAGCCCCGGCGAACGTGCGCATCGCGCCAAGGTGAAGATGTTCGCCGAGATGGGGGAGATCGACATCTTCAAGCGGGTCGGCTTCGCGCCGGTGTTCTTCGCGCACACGCTCGCGGGTCCGCGGATGCCCAGCCTCGTCTACATGCTGACCCACGAGAACCTCGCCGCGCGCGATCGGAACTGGGCCGCATTCGCCGGCGACGCCGACTGGGCCAAACTGCGGCAGACGCCGGGCTACTCGGATGCGGAAATCGTGTCGAACATCACCGACATCCTGCTGCGCCCCGCGGCCTACTCGCAGATCTGAGCGGCGAATTTCGTCAGGGCTCGTCGGCGGCAAGCTGCTATGATCCTGACACCAACTCGCCGTGGCTCCGCAACGCGAAGAAGAGATTGCTCATCTGTTTCGCCGTGCCGGCTTCGGCACCAGCGACGCGGAGCTCGCGCAGTTTGCGCGCCTCGGGATCGTCAGCTATCCAACCGCCGCGGCCTATCTCCTCGACTACGGCAAACAGCCTGACGATGTCGATCAGTACATCGGACAGCCCGGCTACGTGCTGACGACCTCGCCGGCAGCGTTCTCGCCGACGACCAGCGTCACCGACGCCCGTCAGAGGTGGCTGTTCCGCATGGTGCACACCAGGCGGCCGCTGCAGGAGAAGATGGCGCTCTTCTGGCACAATCACTTCGCCACCGCACAATCGAAGATCGCCGGCGATACGTCGACAGAGGACGCCACGCGGATGCTCGCGGCCAAGCCGTCCGAGGACGCCGGGGGCGTGACGGGGCAGATCGAGCTCTTCCGCCAGAACGCACTCGGCAACTTCCGCGATCTGCTGGTGGCCGTCGCACAGGACCCCGCAATGCTGTTCTGGCTCGACGGCCGCTCCAACGTCCGCGCCCACCCGCAGGAGAACTTCGCGCGCGAGCTGATGGAGCTGTTCACGATGGGCGTCGACACGTTCGCCGAGACGGACGTCTACGCGGGCGCGCGCGTGTTCAGCGGCTGGAATCTGGCGCACCCGGGCAGCGGCGCGGCGCAGCACTACGCGTTCAGCTACGTGGCCGGCAACCACGATACGAGCGCCAAGTCGTTCACGTTTCCGATCTATGCCGACGGCAGCGCGGTGATTCCGGCGCGGGCGGCCGGCGCCGGGATGCAGGACGGACTCGATCTCCTCAACGCCGTCGCCGCGCACCCGAAGACCGGCCCGCGCCTGGCGCGCAAGCTCTATGCATACTTCGTAAACGAGGTCGACGAGCCGGACCAGGCGCTGATCGATCAGATGGCGTCGCTGTACTACGCGCGCAACTTCGAGATCGAGCCGATGGTGCGCTACCTGCTGCTCTCGCCGCAGTTTCGCGATCCGGCCACCTACTACAAGCGCTACTCGTGGCCGGTGGAGTTCGTGGTCCGCGCGCTGAAAGAGGTCGGCTGGTCGGGCTTCTCGGTGAACGACGCATTGACGCCGCTGGCCGCCATGGGGCAGCAGCTGCTCGAGCCCCCGGATGTGAGCGGGTGGCGGCTCGGGCAGGGGTGGTTTTCGACCGGCGCGACGCTCGCGCGGATGAACTTCGCGGCGCAGCTGGCGACCAACCAGAAGTTCGCGCTGCGCGAGGGGTACCGCCCGTTCGCGGCCTCCGCCGACGCGGTGCTCTCGGAAGCGATGGACCGGCTGCTGCCGGCCGACTTCGACGCCGACAGCCAATCGACGCTGCTCGGATACCTGCAGGCCGGCGGCGCCTGGACCGGCTCCGATGCGCAACTGCTGACGAAAGTGCCCGGGCTCGTCCACCTGATCGTGGGATCCGGCGAGTACCAGCTGGTCTAGGAGGCGGGCGCAAATGTCGATGACCAGGCGTGATTTCGTGCGGGGCGGCGTGGCCGCCTTCACCGTCAGTTTCGCCGCGCCGCGTTTCCTCAACGAGCTGGCGCTGGCGCAGGGCAGCGCTCGGCGCAACCTGGTCGTGCTCTACTTGAGCGGCGGCAACGACGCGCTGAGCACGCTGATTCCGTACACCGACGCGCAGTACTACGCCCGTCGCCCGACCCTCGCTGTGCCGGCTGCGAGCGTGCTGCAGATCGGGGCCGACAGCGGCGGCCATCCGCTGGGGCTGCACCCGCGCCTCACCGGGCTGCGCACGATCTTCAATGCCGGGCGCCTCGCGGTCCTGCAGCGTACCGGCTACGCCAATTCCTCCCGCTCCCATTTCGAGGGCACCGACATCTGGTCCACTGCGGATCCCGGCTCGCCGGCAGGATTCGGCTGGCTCGGGCGTTACCTCGATCGGCTTCCGGCGCCGCTCGACCCGCTCACCGGCTGGTCGACGGCCGGCACGATACCGCAGACGCTGCAGGCGCGGACCACCGCGGTGCCTGCGATTCCCAACGCCCAGACGTACGCGTTCGCCAGCCCGAACGGCGGCGCCGACGCCGGCTTCGCGCGCGACGCCGCGACGCGCATCGCGTCGCATCTGCCGGTGGATCGGCCGCACCTGGCGTTCGTCAACGGGACCGCGCAGGCGGCGTTCGCCACGCTGGATCGCGTCGCGCAGGTCGGCGCGTATCGTCCGACGGTGACCTATCCGAACAACGGTCTCGGCCTGGCGCTGCGCACCGTTGCGGGCGCGATGGTGAAGCAGATCGGCACGCGCGTCTTCTGGGTCCAGACCGGCGGCTTCGATACCCACGCAGGCCAGGGCACCAACGCCAACGGCACCTACGCCAGCCTGATGGGGACGCTCGACGGCTCGCTGCTCGCCTTCTATACCGACCTCGTCAACCAGGGGCTGTTCGGCGACACGCTCGTGCTGCAGTTCTCTGAGTTCAGCCGGCGCATCGACGAGAACGCCAGCCAGGGCACCGACCACGGCGCCGCCGGCATCATGCTCGCGCTGGGCGGTGGGGTGCGCGGCGGCCTCTACGGCACGGCGCCCAACCTGCGCATCGCGTCCGACAACCCGACGCTCGAGAACAACGGCACCGACGTGCATTTCGACATCGACTTCCGCTCGGCCTACGCGACCGTGATCGACCGCTGGCTCGGCGGCGACGCCGTGTCGGTGCTCGGCGGCGCGTTCGGCGGGGGGCCGGCGTTCCTGTGAGGCGCACCCGGCGCGCTGCGGCCATCACGTTCGCGATCCTGCTGGCATCGGCGCCCGCGCTCCCCGCGCAGGATCGCGGCCTCGGCGTCAAGGGAGGCGTGAACGTCGCCACGCAACAGGTCAGCGGCGAGGCCGACGCACCCGTGCCCTCGGTGCGCATCGGCGCCGTCGTGGGGGCGTTCTACATACTGCCGGTCGCGTCGTGGCTCGGGTTACAGGTCGAAGGTCTGTACACGGCCAAGGGATCGAAGCTGGAGAGCTTCGGGATTTCGTCCACCGCGCAGATCGACTATGTCGAGGTGCCGCTCCTGGCGCGGGTGCAGTTGGGGACCGGCCACCGTCACTACTACGTCGAGGGTGGGGCCGCGCCGGCATTCCGCGTTCGGGCGCGGGCGGTCACGAGCTTCACGGGCGCGACCGAGTCGCTCGACATTACCGAGCAGGTGGAGACGATCGATCTGGGTGTCGTGGGCGGCGGCGGCATCGTGCTCGGCGCCTTCTCGATCGACGGCCGCTACACGTTCGGCGTGCGCGACGTCGACGCCGACAAGACCGACAGCAGCCGGACGAAGAACCGCGTGCTCGCGGTCACCGCCGGCTACCGGTTCTGAGGTGCGGCGGACGGCTCGTCTCGCCTCGGTCGCGGCGGCGCTGGCGCTTGGCACCTGCGGCGGCGGCAGCAGCACGCCCTCGACGCCGACGACACCGGAGAATCCGAATCAGATTGTCATCTCTGCGGCGGGTGTCGTCACCCCGTCGCAGCTGACGATTACCGCCGGCTCGCGCGTCCTCTTCATCAACAGCCACAACCGGTCGCACCAGATCGCTTCGGACCCGCATCCCGAGCACACCGATTGTCCCGAGATCAACACCGTCGGGCTGCTCGCGTCGGGGGAGCGCCGCGAAACCGCGAATCTGATCACCGTCCGCACCTGCGGCTTTCACGACCACGACGACCCCGATAACCCGTCACTCAAAGGACGGATCGTCATCCACTGACCCCCGTGGGGGGCGGCTCAGCAGGCCGTCGACACCCGCGCTCCTTTCCGTCGGGCCCGCATCTCGACTATTCTCGAAGGCGTGGCACGTTGGGTACGTTCCGTCGATTGCCTGCCTGGGGACGCCGAATCCGCGACGCTGGTGGGGCGTGCCTGGCTGCCCGACGCCGGCGGACCGTCTCCCGTTGTCGTGCGCGGCGGCGATCTCTTCGACCTCTCGGGGCTCGCGCCGACCTGCGCGCAGCTGCTGGAGCTGGAGGATCCGGTGCTGGCGGTCCGCAGCGCGGGATCCCTGACGCGCATCGCCTCCGTCGCCGACGCCCTCGCGAATTCCGCGGCGGAGTCGCATGAGCCGAGCCGGCCCCGGCTGCTGGCCCCTTGCGATCTGCAGGCGATCAAGGCGAGCGGCGTGACGTTCGTGGCCAGCCTGCTCGAGCGCGTCATCGAGGAGCAGGCGCGCGGCGACGCCCGCAAGGCCGAGGCCATCCGAGCGTCAATCGTCTCGATCATCGGCGAGAACCTCCGTGACATCCGTCCGGGCTCGCCGCAGGCGGCAGCGGTGAAGGACGCGCTCATCCGGCAGGGGGTCTGGTCGCAATATCTCGAGGTGGGGATCGGGCCCGACGCCGAGATTTTCACGAAGGCGCAGCCGCTGTCCGCCGTCGGCACCGGCGCCGACATCGGCATCCATCCCAAGTCGGAATGGAACAACCCCGAGCCGGAGATCGTGCTGGCGGTCGACAGCCGCGGACGCATCGCCGGCGCGACGCTTGGCAACGACGTCAATCTCCGGGATTTCGAAGGGCGATCGGCGCTGCTGCTCGGCAAGGCCAAGGACAACAACGCCGCCGCGGCGATCGGCCCGTTCCTGCGGCTCTTCGACGCGGGATTCACCCTCGACACCGTGCGGCGCTGTGAGCTCACGGTGAAGGTGACGGGGCCCGACGGGTTCGGCTTCACCGCGCACAGCTCGATGGCCCAGATCAGCCGCGACCCGACCGAGCTGGTCGAGCACGCGATGGGACGGCATCACCAGTATCCGGATGGCATGATGCTGTTTCTCGGGACGATGTTCGCGCCCACCATCGATCGCTTCGGACCGGGAAAGGGATTCACCCACGCGGTCGGGGACATTGTCGAAGTGGCGACACCGTCGCTCGGCACGCTCGTCAACCGCGTGAACCACACGGACGATATTGCGCCGTGGACGTTCGGGACGGCGGCGCTGATGACCAATCTGGCACGACGAGGATTACTGCAGACATGACCGAGCAGTTCAGCAACTACATCGACGGCGAGTGGGTCGCGGGGAAGACCTGGGCCGAGAACCGCAATCCTTCGGATCTCTCCGACGTCATCGGCGAATATGCGCAGGCCGATGCCGCCCAGGCGCGCGCGGCGATCGCCGCGGCGGTGAAGGCGTTTCCGGCCTGGTCGACCGGGTCGATCCAGGAGCGCGCCAACGTGCTCGACCGGGTCGGATCCGACATTCTCGCGCGCAAGGACGACATCGGGCGCCTGCTGTCGCGCGAAGAGGGAAAGACCCTGCCGGAAGGGATCGGCGAAACCGTGCGCGCCGGTCAGATCTTCAAGTTCTTCGCCGGAGAAGTGCTGCGGCTTGCCGGCGAGACGCTGCCGTCGGTGCGCCCGGGTGTCGAGGTCGAGATCACCCGCGAGCCGCTCGGCGTCGTCGGCCTGATCACCCCGTGGAATTTTCCGATCGCGATCCCGGCCTGGAAGATCGCGCCGGCGCTGGCATTCGGTAACACCGTCGTGTTCAAGCCCGCCTCCTGGACTCCGGGATGCGCGTGGGCCCTGGCCGATCTGCTCGCCCGGGCGGGTCTGCCGCCCGGCGTCTTCAATCTGGTGATCGGCTCGGGCGGCACCGTCGGCGACACGATCGTCACCCATCCAGACGTGACGGCGATCAGCTTCACCGGCTCGATGGACATGGGGAAGTCGATCGCGCAGAAGGCCGTCGCCCGGATGGCGAAGTTCCAGCTCGAGATGGGCAGCAAGAACCCGCTCGTCGTGCTCGACGACGCGGATCTGGCGACGGCGGTCGGCGTGGCGCTCAACGGCGCGTATTTTTCGACCGGCCAGCGCTGCACCGCATCTTCACGGCTGATCGTCACGGCCGGCATCCACGATCGCTTCGTCGAATCGCTGACGAAGCGGCTGGAGGCGCTGAAAGTCGACCATGCGCTTGGCGCCGGGACAGAAGTCGGGCCGGTCGTCCACCAGCCGCAGCTCGAGGCCGATCTCGAATATGTCGCGGTCGGCCAGAAGGAAGGCGCGCGGCTGGCGACCGGCGGCGCACGCGTGGCCCGCGCGACCGAGGGCTATTACATGTCGCCGGCGCTGTTCGTCGAGGCGACCAACAGCATGCGCATCGCCCGCGAAGAGATCTTCGGTCCGGTGGCGTGCGTGATCCGCGCCGCGGACTACGACGAGGCGCTGGCCATCGCCAACGACACCGACACCGGGCTGTCGGCCGGGATCGTCACGACGTCGCTCAAGCACGCGTCGCATTTCAAGCGCCACGCTCAGTTCGGGATGGTGATGGTGAACCTGCCGACGGCGGGCGTCGACTATCACGTGCCATTTGGCGGACGCAAGGCGTCGAGCTATGGTCCGCGCGAGCAGGGACGCTATGCGGCGGAGTTCTACACCACCGTGAAGACCACCTACATCGCGCCGTGACCGCCGTGGTGCGCGCCAGAGCCGTGAGCGCCTGCGTCACACGCGCACACGTCCAGGACGGTGTGCCAAATCACAGTCCTGTGCCCACGGAACGCCTGCCGCCGATGCAGACGCCCGGTTTTCCGGCGGGATTCGCGGCGCCTTTGCGGCCGGTGGTTTGCTCTGACGGATCTTCCGCATCCGCCCGGCAGCCATGGCGCCGCCATCACTCGCAGCCGGCGCATCCAGCGCTGGGATGGCGGCGGCGCTGCCGGGCGGATACGACGGTCGATCGCCCCGCCCACGGCCTACTGACCACGGCCCACTGACCACGGCCCACTGTCCCTATTCAGGAGTCTCCCCGTGAAGAAGATCCAGGTCCAGGGTCTGCACCACATCACGCTCGTCGGATCGACCAAGCAGAGCGCCATCGATTTCTGGCATGGGACGCTCGGCATGCCGTTCGTGTTCGAGCAGCCCAATCTCGGCAAGCCCGACGAGAATCATCTCTACTTCGATCCCGGCGACGGCCGGCTGCTGACGGTGTTCACCAACGAATCGCGCGAAGACGCCGGCCGCCACGCGCCCAGGGAGATCGGCTGCGTCGAGCACGTCGCGTTCAATGTGTCGCGCGCCACCTTCCAGCAAGCGCCGGCGCGGCTTCAGGCACGCGGCGTCGAGTTCATCCAGCGCGATCGCGGCTTCATGGACTCGATCTACCTGCACGACCCGAACGGTCTGAAAGTGGAGCTGGCCTGCTACAAGTTCGAGACGCCCGCCGGATTGCGCGACGTCGACGTGCTGATGAAGGCGCACGAACTCCGCGTCGCGCGCGGCGATCACCATATCGCCGACGAGCACCTGGCCGACGCGATCGAGCTGCTGCTCGCGGCGCGGTCGCCGGCGGCGCCGTAAGCCGCGCCGCGCGCTACGCGCGGAGGATCGCCAGGACGGCCGCGATCTCGTCGGCGTTGACGAGATGCACCATGCCCGGATAGATGCGCTCGTCGACCGCGGCGCCCAGACGTCCGAGCACGGCGGTCGATTCCTGAACGCGCTCGAGCGGTATGTGCGGGTCGGTGTCGCTGCAGCCGAGCAGCACCGGCGTGCCTTCGAGCGATCCGGCGTAGTCGCGCGGCGTGCCCGGCGGACCGATCAGGCCGCCGCTCAATCCGAATACGCCGCGGTAGCGTCGCGCGTGCCGTGCGGCGTACTCGAGCGTGAGGCACGCCCCCTGCGAGAATCCGAGCAGGCCGATTCGATCCGCGGCGATGCCGTCGCGCTCCAGCGCCGCGACGATCGCCGCGATCGCCGCGAGGCCCGAGCTGATGCCGGGCTCGTTCTGCCCGATGGGCGCGAGAAACGAGTGCGGATACCAGGTGTGGCCGGCGGCTTGCGGCGCCACATAGGCGACGTCTTCCAGCTCGAACTCGTCGGCGAGCGTCAGGATGCTCTGCGCCGTCGCGCCGCGGCCGTGAACCATGATCAGCGCGAGACGCGCCTCCGACGGTCGTGGGCCGCGCACGAGAGCCGGCTGGCCGGCGTGTGGGTTGTCGTTCGTGGGCATGATGTCGACCCGCGGCAGCGGGATCACCTCACGGCCGCGACCATGCGCGGCCGCAGCACTGCCGTGCGCGATTCGCCTTCGCCGAGCGCGACAGCCACCGCGCCTGACACGAGCCGCGCCAGGAACGCCGGGTCCTGCCACTCGCCTGGCTCGACATCTTCCGCGAGCGCGATGAGATAGTCGCCTGGCGGAAGGCCGTCGAAGGCGAACGCGCCTGCGGCGTCGGCGCGCACCGCCTGGATCCGGCGCGATCGCGGCACGCGCAGCGCCGGGTCGGTGGGGAACAGCACGACGGTGGTGGCGGATGGCGCGGTGCCATCGCTGTCCGGCAGGCGGCCCGAAAGGTGCGCGGCGCGATCGGTCAGCGTGACGAATGCATCGCCGGCCGACTGGGCGATAGCCGCCGGCACGTCGAGCGTGTCGGCGCCGTTGATGACGCCGGCCCGCTGAATCCAACCGCCTTTCTTCGCCGCCGCCGGAAGCGCGGCAAGGAGTCGGTAGCGTCCGGGCACGACGCCGCGGACGACGAAGCGCCCGTCGGCGTCGACCAGCACGGCGTCCGGTGCAAGGCCGATGTCCCCAAGCGCCTGAACCGGTTCGCACACGATCCGGATCGATCCGAGGCCGAACGGCGGCCGGGAGCCTTCGGACCCCTCGAGCCTCACCGTTCCGGCGATCGACAATGCGGGCTGGAGCGCGAGCGCCAGGCCCGATACCGGATCCCCCTGCACCACGATCTGCGTCGACGCCCAGAGCACCGGCGTTGCCGCCAGCCGCGCGAGCAGCGTGTACTCGCCGGGCACGACGCCGCTGAACGAGAAGACACCCTGGCTGTCGGGCCGCGTCGTCTTCAGCCCGGCGAACGCCAGACCCTCGATGGCCGCTGCGCCGCCCGGCACGAGCGACAGTTGCGCCGCCGGCGGCGGCGCCGTGCCGTCGGGCATCATCAGCGTTCCGTCGACCTGCGCCGACGGCACGATCTCCAGCGCGAAATCGACGTCCGTACGTTCCTCGCTGGCGGCGAGGTGGATCGGCGCGGCCTCTAGAGGAACGGCCGTGCCGGGGTAATAGGTGGAGGCCAGGGCAACGTGGCGTTCGCGACCGTCACTCTGCGCCGTCAGCGCGTCCTGGAGCGAAAGCGCCGACCCGGACGGACCCGCGCTGACGAAGTAGTCGCCGGGCGCCAGCCCATAGATCCGGTAGACGCCGCGATCGTCGGTGAGTCCCGCAGATCCGGTCGCGATCATCCGGCGCTGACCCTCGATCGTCGTCGCCCGCAGCGCCACGACGCTCGCGCCGGCCGCCGGCTGACCTCGTTCGTCGAGCACCGTCCCGGTAATCACAGCGCCGCGGACCATGCGAAGGACGACGTCGGCGCGTTGCCCGTCGGCGAGGGGAACCGCCGATCCGGGTCGAAGCGGGCGGGCGGCGCCGTACGCGGCGCCCACCCAGCCGTCGCGCGTGACGCTGATGACGTAGCGTCCCGCCGGCAGCCGCGCGCAGGTGAAGCGGCCCTGCTCGTCGGTGATCGCGGTCACCGAGGCGGGCCGGTCCGAGGCGGCGCACACGACGCGCGCGTGGCGGATCGGATGTGGCGTGAACTCATCGCTGACGATGGTGCCGGTGAGCACGGCCGCTCCCGTCGCAGGACGCCGCGCATCGCGCGATGGCTGCGCCGCCACGCTGGTCGTGAAAGGCAGACTGGCGGCGAGCGCCAGCAGCGCCGCGCGTCTCACTTCGCCGCCACCGTCCTCAGCGTGACCGCCGAACGGCCCCCGTCGAGGACGCGAACCTGTCGCGCGGCCGGTGCCAGTGCGCGCAGCAGCGCCGGATCCTGCCAGCTTGGCGGATCTTCGGTGACGGCCACCACGTAGTAGTCGCCGGCCGGCACGTTCGCGATCGTGAACGTGCCATCGGCCGCGGCGTGCGCCACCTTGATCCGGCGGGCAGCCGGCCCGGCATCGCTCCAAGCGGCTTCGTCAACGGGATACGCGGCGATGACCGCCTCGGGATCTGGCCGCATACCGCTGCGCACGGTGCCGTCGATCGAGGCTGGGCGATCCGTGAACGAGAGCACGACGCCGGTGACGTCCCTGGTCAAGTCGATCGGCGTGTCGGCGAGATCGCGGCCCTCGAACTGGGCGCCTTTGAACGTCCAACCGGGGAGCGGCAGGCCGTTGACCTGGACGATGTAGCGGCCGGACGGAACGCCCACCGTGGTGAAGCCGCCGAAGCCGTCGGGATGGCCGCTCTCCTGTGCGAGTCCCGCCCCGGCCGGCGAGCCGTCAGAAGGAACGAGCTGTATCCGCAGGTTTGCCACCAGCGTGGGATCGGGCGGATCCGCCACGCCGTCGAATTCCAGCCGCCCACTCATGCGCGGCGCCTCCTGCAGCGGCACGTTCGCGTCGGTGACGTCTCCCTCGCCGACAGCGATGGGCAATCGGGCCGACAGGGTGGCGTCGGCAGGAACGGGCGGCGGCGGGGCGAGTGCGCTTGCGGGCGGCGGGCGTGGGGCGATTGCCGCGGCGCCGGCCTGAATCGTCATCGTCGAGTCGTTGGGCGGATCGGGCGGCGGGCGGGGCAGCCGCACGGCCGAAAGCACGTACTGTCCCGGCGTGACGCCCGCGAACGTGAACGCCCCTGTCGCATCGGTCATGGTGACCGCGACGTCGAGCGGACCGATCGTGTCGTCGCCGGCCGCCGTCAGGCGCACCGGCACGTGCGCCGCAAGACCATCGGGCGCGACGAGCATGCCGCTGACGCGCACGGTCCGCTCGAGGCGGAGCTGCAGGTCGATGTTGGCACGCTCCAGCCCGGAGCGGACGACAACGGGAGCGGCCTCGGCCGGCGTGCGCGCCGACGGATGGAACATCGTCGGATACACGAAGAACCCGTCGCCGCGCGACGTTGGCGTGGCGGTGCCGGGGTCGAGGGGCATCGTCACCGCGTCAACCGATGTGGCGTAGCGCGAGCCCGCCGGCACCACGGCGGCATCGATCGACTTCATCTCGCGGCCGAGCGCGTCGCGTTCGG
The DNA here is from genome assembly GCA_036496585.1 of Vicinamibacterales bacterium. Lineage (NCBI taxonomy): Bacteria > Pseudomonadati > Acidobacteriota > Vicinamibacteria > Vicinamibacterales > Vicinamibacterales bacterium. Next base: position 16,836 of record DASXLB010000043.1, on the reverse strand, counting down.
CGCGGGTGGAGGCGCCGCCGAAGAAGACGTCCATGACGTCGGCGGGGATCGATGTCTGTTTCACGACGAACCCGACGAGATAATTGCCGGGCACGAGCTGCGCGATTCGGTACACGCCTCGATCGTCGGTCGTCGCGCTGCCGGACTCGCTGTACGTCGAGCGGCCGCCGGCCTTGACACCCTTATATGCGCGGACGGTAGCGCCGATCACCGGGTCGCCGCCCTCGTCCACCACCGTTCCGGTGATCACGCCGTGGCGCCACATGCGCACGTCGATATCGGCGTATCGCCCGTCGGCGGCGACGCGCAGCGGCAGCGATACGCCGGCCGGCCGCGTCTGGCCGCGTGCAGCGTCGATGTAGCCGCCCTTGCGCGCGATGACCACGAGCGAGCCGGCCCGCAGGCCGCGAATGGCGAACTGGCCGGTGCCGTTGGTGAGGATGACGGTTCCGGGCGCAACGACCGCGCTCCCGTACGGCGTGACCAGCGCGCCGGCGACCGGATGTCCGCTGTCGGCATCGATCACGCGTCCGCTGACGATTGGTGCGTGGAGATCGGGAGTCGGCGCAGCGCCGATTACGAGCTGCGCCAGCACGAAGAGCGCAGAGACCACGCCGCGATCTTACTGCGATCGTGGCGACTTCGAATGGCAGGGAAGCTGACGAAAAGCGAAACCCGGAACGCTCAGGCGAAAATGGTGGGAGGCTGGACCGCGGACGTGGCTGACGGCGCGTTGATTCGAGCCAGCTCCGCTTCGCGATTGGCGATAATTCGCCAGGCCATCTGCAGCATCATTTCGGCCTGTTGAATCATCTGCTGCGCGTGTTCGACGTCGCGCTCGAGACCGGTCAAGTGGTTTTCCATGACGGCGCCCATGTGCATTGGTTCTCTAGTGCGTTTTTTCTAGCAAAGGTCGATCCATTTTGAAGAGCTGTAAGTCGTTGATTCGTATGAGTGCCACGAATTAGGACACGAAAGATTCTTCTACACGGCTGGTAGAAAGTTCTCTCATTCGACTTACACCCGCCACGCATCGGAACCTGGCCGCTTGCCGACCTCCGTCCACCCCTGTGCGCGCCAGGCCTGCAACAGTTCGTGTTCGCGCTGCAGCATGCCGGCGACGGTCTCGAACTGTTCGACGTGACTCGAGCCGTGCTGTGTGACCACGAGCTCGTACCCTGGCCCGTCAGGATTCAGGCGGGTCTCGCAGGAGAGGGATTCCTGACCGCGTCGGAAGAAATACAGCATGGCGTTACCTGGATAGCGACCCTATCGGCCGGTGCCGGCCATCGGTTGCCGCGCCCCACTGAGTTCCCGCCAGCCATGAGAGCGCCAGGCCTGCAGCCATTCGTGCTCGCGCGCCAGCATTGAAGGGACAGTGTCGAACTCCTCGATGTGGCGCGTGCCGTTCTGCGTCACAACCAGGTGAAAGCCGACACCCTCCGGGTTCAGGCAGGTCTCGCAGGTCACCCACTCGGTTCCCCGCAGGAACATGTAGGCCATCGGTACCCTTATCGAGTGAACCGCTCGCCGACGCTAGAGGGCCGCGCTCTCTGTAGTTTTTGCTCAGCCGTAACCCGCGAACTCAGCAGTGGTACGGCCGAATCGCCGAATTTACAGGCATTTCAGGCGATCGGCCCGACGGATCACCACTTGCTCAGCTCGCTTCTGCCGGGCTGTCTGCCTGGACTGCTGTCCGAGGGGGACCGATGATCTACTTCTACCAGCGGGAAGGTCATACCCGAACGTGTGAGATGCGGCTGGCGGCCGACGGTCCGTTGTACGAGCTCGTCATCAGTGACGGGGCGGACGTCGAGGTCGAGCGGTTCGACGAGATCTCGGCGCTTCTCGATCGCGAACGGGAGATCGGCGAGACGTGGCGGACGCAGGGCTGGAACCAGGCCGAGCGCCGCCGCCTCCGCGGCGTCCCCAACCGCCGCTCGCTCGACTCCTGAACGGCGGCGCTGACGGCTGACGGCCGGACTCAGGGCGAAACGACGGGCCCAGCTCCTTTCCACGCGTCCCACGCCGTCACGGAGCCTGCGTTTCGCACCCAGACTTGGAAGCTGTACGTGCCCGAATGCGTCGGCGTCCAGTTCAAGACGTTGGAGGCGCTCCAGTCCTGCCCGACCGACCAGGTCGTCCCGTCGTAGACGAGGAACTTGTAGGTATAGGGCCCGACGCCGCCCGCCGCGGTGGCGGTGACGGCAGCGGTGCTGTTGACTGCAACCGATCCAGTATTCGATCCGACGGTCAGACCGAGCACCGACAATGGGCCTGTCGCCGCCACCGCGAACTGCGGCGACCCGAGCCATGCGTCGTAGACGGCGCTTGAGCCGGCATTGCGTACCCACACCTGGATCGCATACGCGCCGGTGGCCGCAGGCGTCCACGACCAGGTGCTCGAGGCGTTCCAGTCGCGTCCGATCGTCCACGTCGTACCGTCGTAGACGAGGAACTTGTAAGTGTATGGCGAAGTCCCCCCCGTGGCGGCCGCGCTCCAGACGACTGGCTGGCCAGCCACGCCGGACGATTGGGAGGGAGAAAGGCTCACGACTCCCAGCGGCATCGGGCCGGTGACGCTGAACGTTCCCGAGGGGCGCCAGGCGTCGTAGGTCGCGCTCGACCCGGCGTTGCGCGCCCACACCTGCACCGAGAAGGCGCCGGCGGTGCCGGGCGTCCAGGCCCACGTCGTGGCGGCGTTCCAGTCCCGGCCGACCGACCATGCGCTGCCGTTCCACAGCAGGAACTTGTAGGTGTAGGGTCCGGTGCCGCCGGTCGCCGACGCGCTCCACACAACCGATGTATTGACGGGTGCGCTCGACGCTGGCGTCGAGACCAGCGAGGTCACCGTGAGCGGCGGAATGATGACGGTGTAGGTGCCCGAATCGAGCCACGCGTCGTAGAGCGCGGCGGAGCCGGCGTTGCGCACCCAGACCTCGAGCGAATACGCGTGCGCTGCAGCAGGGGTCCAGTTCCAGCTGTTGGACGTACTCCAGTCGCGGCCGACCGTCCAGCTCGTGCCGTCGTAGAGGAGGAACTTGTAGGTGTAGGGGCCGGTCCCGCCGGCCGCCATCGCGGTCCACGCGACGGTGGTTCCGAGCGGCGCCATCGACGGCGAGGATGCGCTCAGAGTCGTGACCTGCAAGGGGGGCGGGCCGTTCACGGTGAAGCTGGCTTGTCCCCACGCGTCGTAGGTGGCGCTCGATCCGGCGTTGCGCACCCACACCTGAACCGAATAGGCGGCGGGAAGCGCCGGCGTCCAGCTCCAGACGTTCGACGCGCTCCAGTCCTGTGCCACCGTCCAGTTCGCGCCGTCGTAGACGAGGAACTTGTACGTGTAAGGGGCGGTCCCACCGGTGGCGGCCGCCGTCCACAAGACCGTCGTGTTCACCGTCGAGGGTGACGCCACGCTGGGCGTCAGGGATGTGACGGCGACCGCACTCGGCACCGCCTGCCGGAAGTTCGCGACGGTGGACGCCGTTTCGTTCAGGAGACGCGCATCGTCGGCATCGCACGGCGGATTTGCTGTGTTCCCGACCGTACACGCCGTGCTCGTGCCGGCCGCCACACCCATCGGGACACCGTTGTACGTGTGGGTGGGTGAGGCCCAGGCCAGCAGACGCGCGCAGCTGCTGCACAGATTTGGATACGCCATGATCGTGCGGAACCCGCCGGCGACCGAGACGTAGCCGTGTGCGTAAGTACGCGGCACCGTCTCCGCATCGACGTACCAGTCGTGCTGCGCCCCCATGTTGTGCCCCATCTCGTGCGCGAACGAGGAGTTTGAGACACAGACATCTGAGACGACGCTGTAGCCGTCGGGCGCGAACGACGTGCCGATGCTGTCCATCACCCACGCGATCCCGCAGTACTGCGGCACCGCGTCATGCGTCCACAGGCTCACGAGATCGGCGCCGTAGGTATTGCGCAAGCCTCCGACGCCGGTGAGCGCACCGCTCGAGTCCGTGACGTTGTCGAGATCCTGCTCCATGACGCCCGACTCGGTGTAGGTGACCTGGCCCGTGTAGACGAGACGGACTCGCTGGGTGATGCCGCTGTTTGCGTACGACGTGTTCGTGTCGCTGATGCCCTGATTGACGAGCGCCCGTACCGCGGCGTCGCTGCCGCGATACGTCGTTACCGCCGGCGTGTAGATCACCATCACGTCGATCGTCGAACCGTCGTCGGCCTGCGCATCGGATGCGGCCGTCGTCGCGGCGGCGGCCGCGTTCGCCGGGTTCTGTGGCCGGCGCGCGGGTATGAGCGGCGGCTGCTCGGGGGGATACCACGCCGGGTCGATCTGCTCAACCGCATGATTGCCGCCGGTATAACGGATCGTGAACTCAGCGCCGGGCATGATGACGCTGCCCGCCACGACGTCGTCCACCACCGACAGCGTGACGCTGCTGCCCGGCACGCCCTGCACGTGTCCGACCCAGACGTATCCGGATTGCGGCGTATCGACGCGATCGAGGACGGCGTCGAAGGTAGCGTCAGGGAAGAGATTCAGCTGGAGGTGTGGCCTGACGTCGGCCACTGACCTGACTCTCGGCACGCGGGCGATTTGCGCGAGATCGACTGCCACGGATCGGGTGCGGATCGCGTGGCCGTCAGAAGCGGCCGTTCGGGCAGCCGCCGATCCGACCTCGCGGAACACGCCGCTTTGGGCCAGACCCTGCCCTTCGAGCCGTGGAGCCGCCACGGCGCTCGCAATCAACAGAAATGCCGCGGCCGCAACCGGCCGCAGGCGCCTGTGCCTGGACATATTTGCTCTATTTTGGGGAGATCTCGAAGGTAATGCCACACCGGGTACCTGTCAAGCGGAATGCCGGAACCGTTCGATGAGCCCTTCCGGCACGTTTTGACGCGTAGAGAGAAGACGGCGGGTCTGCGTGGCCCGAATGTCTACGGAGGTGCCCATGACGCGCGCGCTGACGATGGCCGGAATCTGGCTCATGTCACTCATGCTTCCCGCGGCGGCGTTGTCGCAGACTCCCAAGCCGGCGCCGAAGAAGCCGCCCGTCAAGACGGCGGCGAAGCCCGCCGCAAAGCCGGCGGCACCCAAGCCCGAACCGCCGCCGCCCGACCTGTCGGTGACGTCCCGGTACCTCGCCGGGGACAAGACCACCGCCGGAACCGTGATGATGCACGGCCCGCGGCAGCGCGTCTCGTACGACTCCGGCATGTCGTCGATTCAGCAGTGCGACGCTCATCAGAACATCCAGCTGAATGCCGACACGCGTGTGTATCTCGCGATCCCGGATCCGGTCGCTCCGGACCCGACCGCCGCGGCCGCGCCAACCGGGAAGCAGAAGGGTGGCCACATCACCTACGCCACGACCGTCGTCGACACGGGCGAGCACAAGGAGATGTTCGGCTTTCCGGTTCGCAGACTGAAGACGACGGTTACCAAGGAGGCTTCCGCCGACGCGTGGGACAAGAAGCCCGAGCGCGTCGAGATCGACGGCTGGTATGCCGACCTTCCCGAGTCGATCTCCTGCACGGGCGCGCCGGCCCCCGAACGCGAACTGCGCGTGGACCCGAAGGACGCCGCCACTCGTGACGTGGTGTCGTACCTCCGGCCGCCGCCGTCGCGCGCGTACCCATTCGCCTACACGATGGTGACCTCATCGGGCAACGAGGCGCCGGTGACGACGACAATGGAGGCGACCGAGGTGCAGCGGACGAAGCTCGACCCGCAGCTGTTCGAGGTGCCGGCCGATTACGTCGCCGTCAGGTCCGCCATCCAGCTCGCGGCCGATCATCGTCCCGACGAGGACGGCCCGAAGAAGCCCGGCACCATCCGCATCGGGATCGCGCCGCTCCAGAACAGCAGCGGCCAGTCGATGTCGACGACCGATCTGACTCAGGGGTTGGCTGACTCGTTTGCGCAAAACGCCACCGACGCGGTCCTCCTCAAGGGCACGAACCCGGCGGAGCTCGCCGAGGAAGCCAAACAGCGATCGTGCGACTTCATCCTGACGAACAACGTCAGCGAGATGAAGCATCCGGGAAAGGGCATGCTCGGCAAGATTGGCGGCGCGCCCGCCGACGGCCTTGCGGCCAAGGTGGACTATGCGCTCGCCAGTCCGGGAGCGGGGAAGGCGACCCTGAACTCGTCGGAGCACAGCGGCGCCTCGTCGACGCAGTCGGCGCTGAACGTCGCCAAGCGCGTGTCGGTGTACGTGACGCCGATGATGATGATGCGCAGCGGGTACATGCAGATGTTCTCGTCGATGGGTAACACGGCTCCCGGCATGATGGCGCAGACGCAGGATCCAGTCTTTTCCTCCGTCTTTCGGCTCGTCGACATGGCCACGAAGCCCAAGATCCAAGTGGCGCTGACGTCGGAAGACGCGGCGGCCGGCGCCGCGCTGCAGAAGGAAGTCGATTCGGTGCTGAGCGAGCTGAAGAAACGGAAGATGTAGTGCGCGTCCGTCAGCGTCCCGCCGGGATGACGAACGTCCCGGTCGTGGCCCACGCGTCGTAGACGGCCGTCGAGCCCGCGTTGCGCACCCAGACCTGGATGACGTGCGCGCCGGCGTCGGCGTCGCCGGGGCTCCAGAGATAGGTGTCGGCGCCGCTGAAATCCTGCACGACGTGCCAGCCGTCGGCGTCGAGGCGGACGAACCGGTATTGATACGGCGCGCCGTCGCCGATCGCGTCGGCCTTCCAGGCAACGGTGCCTCCGATTCCCGCCGAGGGCACGGGACCGAGGGTATCGATCTCCACGCTTGGCGGCGCCGGCGCCTCGACGGTGAATGTCGAGCTGGCGCTCAGGACCGTCGTTTCCGGCACCGTGAAGCCGTCCACGAGCAAGGTGTGGTCGCCGACGTCCGCGCTGCCGGGTGTCCACGAATACTGCGGATAGGCTTCGTCGTCTCGCACGAGGTGGAACCCGCTTCCGTCCTGGCGGAGGAATCGATAGAGCAGGCCGAGGCTCGGGTTGCTCGGTATCGCCGTCCACGTTGTCGTCAGGCCGACGTGCGGCACGCCGCTGGCGACGAGCGTCAGCGGCGCCGGCGGCAGGACGCGGAAGCTGGTCGCCGAGGTCCATCCCTCGAACGGCTCCAGCGATCCGACGCGCCGCGCCCAGACCTGCAGCTCGTGCGGCCCGGCGTCGGCCGCGATGGGCGTCCACCTGTACGAACCCGACCCCGCATCGGTGTCGTACGGCCTGACGATGTGCCAGCCGTCGGCGTCGAGCCTGACGAACTGATATTCGATGGGTGTGCTGGTGGCGGTCGATGTGATGGCGCTCCACGACGCGGACGCACCGGCGACCAGCGGTGACACCGGCTCCGACTGGATCGCCAGCGTCAACGTCGGTGGCGAAGCAATCGTGAATTCCCCGGTGCCCGCCCAGGCGTCGTAGGGTGCCGTCGACCCGTTGTTCCGCACCCAGACTTGAATCGCATAGGTGCCGCTGACGTTCAGCCCCGGACGCCAGCTATAGTTGTTGCTGGCGCTGTAGTCCTGCACGAGCGACCACGAACCCACGGGGCTCATCCGCCAGAACTCGTACTGCAGCGGCCCGTCGCCGCCCGTGGTGACGGCGCGCCATGTGATCGCGCGCGTATCGGCCGCTGGCACCGGACCGAGCGCCGCGATCTGCACCGTGAGCGGTGCGGCGCCCTCGACGGTGAAGGTCGTGGTCTGCCAGGCCTCGTATGTCGCCTGGGAATCCCGGTTGCGCACCCACACCTGCAGCGCGTGCGCGCCGAGGTCGGCCGGATTCGGAATCCACGTGTATGAGTTGTCGCTGCTGTACGGCTGCGCGAGGTGCCAGCCGTCGGCGTCCAAGCGGAGAAAGGCGAACTGCGGGGCACCGTAGCCGCCGGCGGCGTCTGCCGTCCACGTGATTGGTCCGCCCGCATGGAACGACTGGACTGACGGCGTGAGGCCGGTGATCGCTGGCAGCGGCCCGTCGGTCACCGTGAGTTCGGCACTGCGCCAGTCTTCGTACACGGCGCTCGAGCCCGGCGTTCGCAACCACACCTGCAGATCGTGTATGCCAAGGTCGCCATAAGTGGGAAACCAGCTGTAGGCCGGCACGGTGGACCAGTCGCGTACGACCCGCCAGATGCCGTCGGGATCCCGACGGATGAACTTGTATTCGGCGTCGGCCCTGATCGCCTGTGCAGTCCAGGTGACGCCGGTATCGAACCGCACGGAGACCGGTCCGGAAAAATCGCTGATGACGGCGTCGCCGTAGAGGGCGACGCGGACGTCGCCGCCGCTATCGCCCACCGCGGCGAGCTGCCCGGCCGGTCCGTACGCATACGCCCAGGAGGAGGTGCCGCCGTCGACGATGGCCGAGGCGATCAGCGCCCCCGTCGGATCGATCGTCGCCGCGCGGCACGAGGTGCCGCAGAGCACGGTGTGCAGGCGCCCGGATCCGTCCTGGCGGAGCGGTGCGTCGACCAACGCCCCGGGCGTCCACCAGTCCGCCGGCACCTGCATCGGCGACGAGCCGTCGATCTCGCCGTCCGCGCTCAGGTGCAACAGATTTGCGCCGAGCACGTAGCCGCCGCCGGCCTGGGCCGAGGTCAGCGCCGCAACGGCCGCAGTCCCGTCCCGCACCGCAATCCAGTCGGTCGTGCCGCTCGACTCGATGCTCGCCACGTGGAGTTGCCAGGGCGTCCCTTCGTGAAACGCTGTGACGACGCCGTTCGCCGGACCCTCGGCGAACGCGTCCAGGCCGCTCGGCGACCCGCAGTCTCCTCCGAAATCCAGCAGGTCGTGAACCTCAGTTCCGTCGGGCGGGATCCGCGAGAGGATCTGCCGGTCACAGAACTCCGTCAGCGTCCATCGGAAGTACACCGTACCGTTGTCACTCGCCACCACGCGGCCGAGCGCGGCCCTGGCGAAAGGGCCGGCGAAACCGACCGGTACCGGCAGGGCGTAGCCGATCGATCGGCCGTCGGCCGACAGCTTCGTGATGTAGCCGCATGGCAAGGCGGACCCACACGGAGAGGACGTCCCGGGATAGTCGTTCGACGTCGAGGTGACTCCGAGGTAGACGTTGCCGGCGCCGTCGACGCCCATGCCCGAGACGGACTCGTCGCCGCTGCCACCGAGATAGGTCGCGAACACCACGGTTCCGCCGTCGGGCGTCAGCTTGACCACGAACGCGTCGGTCGCCCCCTGCCGCACGGTTTGCGCCGCGCCGTTCGTGACCGGGAAATCCGTCGAGTCCGTCGTGCCCGCGACGTAGATGTATCCTGCCCCATCTACGGCGGCTGCGCCGGCAGCCTCGGTGCCGCTGCCGCCGATCGTGACGGCCCACGCGCGGGCGGGCTGCGTCGGTGCCTGCGCCCCGAGCGCGGGCTGTCCGAGGGCGAGGAGGACGGGGGCGACGAGGTTCAGCATTGGGCGCGACGAGGGATCCAGAGGGCCGCGACGCCGGTTGGCGACGCGATCACGACGGCCGGCGGCTGGACGCAACCTTTCACAGAGACCGCGCGGCGCCGACGACAGCGAATCGAAGGGTCACTGCTTCAGGCGGTTCGGCAGGGTGGGCATCGAGAGGCAGCCAGTCGGGGATTGTACTCCTTCCGGTGCTGTTCAGGTCGGGACGACCTCGCGCGCGCACTGTGTTGCCATCGCGTTCGAATCCGCCCTTTGGCCTTCCGAGGCCTGCGCTCTAGAATCCGGTCGTGACCGGCGCACCAGATATGGCTTCTCTGTTCCGGCGGCGCTTCGAGGTCGCTCGCTTCGCGGACTGGAAACGAACGCACCCGTCGACGACGTCGACCGCCGCAGCCGTCCGTCGATGCCAGCGCTATCGCGCGGATGCAGGTGGCGCGTGACGCCGCGCCGCGCCGGAATTGGTGACGAAGCGATCCTGCGGGAGCTCCGTCTGCGGGCCCTGACCGACGCGCCGGACGCGTTCGGATCCACGTACGAGCGCGAGCTTGCGCGTACGGTCGAGGACTGGCGTCGGTGGCTGTCGCCGGGCGCGACGTTCGTCCTGGACGATGGGCAGGTTGCGCGCGGGCTGGTCGCCTGCGCCCGCGACGCGACAGCCCCGGCCGTCGTCAACCTGATGGCGATGTGGGTGCATCCGATGATGCGCGGATCTGGTGCGGCGGACGCGCTGGTTGCCGAGGTCATCGCGTGGGCACACGCAGAGGGTGCACGCATGGTACGCCTGCAGGTGGTGCAGGGAAATCTGCGCGCTCAGCGCGTTTACGAACGCCACGCCTTTCGGGCCACGGGGCGAACATGCGTGCGCGAACGCGACGGCGTCATCGAAGTCGAGATGGAGCGCGTGGTCGAGACGTCCACGGGCGGCGTCACCGCGTGACTGCGCGGCGAGGCCTGTCTCGCTTCACGCCGGAATAGCCTCGGGCGTTCGGCGCTGCACGTAGAATCCGCGCTCTGACAAATCCGAGGAGCCGCGTGCGATTCATTTCCGCCATGTTCGTGACGTGAGTCTCTGAAGCGCCGCCACGGCGGCTGCCCTCGGTCTCGGTGACGCCGCGCCGGCAGGCGATCGCTGCCGGCGCGGGCGAGACGGCTCGCTCTACTTGAACCACTCCGCGACGCCGCCGTGATGCGAGCAGGCGCCGGAGTGCGTCTTCGAGCTGGTGAACGTGCCATCCTTGCACTTGCCGGTGGCGTCGGCGGGCGCGTCGCCCGGCTTCGCGACCGCTGGCGTCTGGGTCGCGGCGGCAGCAGCCTTGCCCGCCACCGCGGCCTTGTCGCCCGACGCCGGGGCAACCGGGACAGACTTTGGCGTCACCGGCGGGGCCTTCGGCGTGACCGCCGGCGCGGGCGCCACGCCAGCGGCTGGCGCGGCCGCGGCACCGGCGGCTGCCGTTGCCGCCGCGAACCACGTCTTGACGCCGCCGTGCTGCGAACAGGCGCCCGTCTGCGTCTTCGCCTTGGTATAGCTGCCGTCGGTGCACTGGCCGGTGGAACCCTTGGGGCCCGCACCCGTCGCGGCGCCGGTGCTCGTCGCGGCCGCGGCCTTCGACGTCTCGATCGTCTTGGCCGCCGTCTTGTCGGCGTTCTTCGTCTCGGTGGCCCCCTTCTTCGTGTCCTTGACCGCAGCCGCCGCTGGGCCGAACCACGTCTTTACCCCGCCGTGCTTCGAGCACGCGTTCTGCTCGGTTTTGGCTGTCGAGAAGGTGCCATCCGTGCATTGTGCCGTGGCGGTCGCCGGCGCGTTGGCGGGTTTCTGTGCGAGCAGCGGGACCCCGAATGCCATCAGTCCAGCGAGAATGAATCCGTAACCAGTCCGTCTCATGAAGCCTCCAGGACGCATTATGCGCCCGACCGCCCGGATTGGCAGGAACCGGCGCCCGCAATGCCCAGAATGTGCACTGGCGCCGTGACGTAACGGCGACCGGCGCGAATGGGAAACGCACTATCCTGTGCCGATACCGTAAAGGGGGAGTTTCACGGATAACCTTCTTTCCAAAGCGCTCGACCACGCCGGATTCGCGCGAATCACCGACACGGAAGCCGAAGCCCGCAAGGTCGCCGTGCTGCGCGTCGTCGTCGGGCTTCTCCTGGCCTGGCGCAGCGGCAGCGTCGCATGGGACGCCGCGTACTACTTCGACCCGACGGTCGTCATGGGGCACCCCGGATCGCTCGAAGCGATCGGTGGCTGGATGCAGTTCGCTCTCTCCTGGGGACTTGTGTTTGGCGTCTTCCCCAGAACCTCTGCGGCGCTCTTGATGCTGACCCACGCCGCGTACTCCATCTGGACCGGCACCTACAATCTTGGACCGATGCTCCTCGTCCCGATTCTCGGGGGCATCGCCGTGTTGGACAGCGGAAGACTGTCGGTGCATCCCCGGCTGCGCCAGCCGCCGTCGCCGGCCGAGTTTCGAGCGGTCTATCTGATTCTGTTTCTTGCGTACGCGGGCTGGAGCTTCCAGGCGGTGCTCTATCACGTGCGCGATCCGTACTGGGTCCAGGGCCGTACGACGGAGGTCATGTTCATCAACAGCTACCTGAGCGAGTTCTACAGTGCGTTTCGCGCGTGGGAACGCGCCAGTCCTGGCACGCTGCGAGCGCTCTCGATGTTCGTCGGCTCGGCACAGACACTGTTTCAGATAGCGATGATTCCCCTGGTCTTCACGCGATGGGGCGCAGTCTTCGTCCGCGTCTGGGGCTGGATATTCATCCTGGGCTCAGTCTTTGATTTGCAGCTGACGCTGCTGCCGTTCGTCGAATTCGCGCTGTGGGGTGTGATCTTCGTCCCGGCCCGATGGTTCGCGTCCGCCGACGCCAGGGTGGTTTCGGAGCGCCGATCGCAGCAGCCGGACGACCTTGGCTTCTCGGCCATTGTCTACACCGCGGGCTATGGTGTGCTCTCGCTGTTGTTCTTCACCAATGCGATCCTCGGAGCGACGATTGGCCGCTCTCTGCCGGCGTGGATCGGCGACCCCGTGCTGTACTACGCCGGGTTGGTTGCGCCAAACGTGTTCAACACCACGGATTTGACCATGGGCGACCGGTGGTCCGTCCTGACGCGGATCGACCGAGGGCTCGAGACGTTGGTTCCGTTCGAGGGGTTCGAAGGCGAACGTCTCGGATATCTGCGAAGCGACCTGTTGTACTTCGGCAACAGCCTCCGCTGGCGGCGGGAGATGATCTTCGCAGGTGATCTGACCGCATATCATCAGCCCGGGGCGCCGGGCTATGCGCATGCCTATCGAGTCGCTTTCTACGATCACCGCCGCCGCGGCACCCTCGCTCCCGAGATATATCGAGTCAGGGTATTCCGCAACTATGCCGCGGAACGAGCCGGCTCGGCGATGGCGGCGCGCTACGCGCCGATACAGCTATTCGAATTCATGCTGACCATCGGGCCGGATTCGACCGCGTCGTCCAGCGATGCCGGCGGACCCTTGGCCAGAGCTCCGCATCCGTAGTCTCATCGCCCGCGCCGCGCAATTTTAGTCGAACGTCGTTCCGAGCTTGTCTTGATAGAAGCCGCCGACGAGCGGCATCGGCGTCATCTGCCCTTTGATGGCGGCCAGCAATCCCATCAGCCAGCACACGAACAGCGTGCCCCACATGGCGAAAATCGCCAGCCAGCCAAGGATCGGAATGAAGACCAGGACGATCTGGCCGACCCCGCACGCCATGGCGGTCAGCCACAACCCGAGCGTCTGACGCAAGTGGTAGGCGCCGAGCGGTGTCTTCTTGCTGTTGTTCAACACCAGAGCGACAACGAACCCGAGTAAGGTCAGGTAACTGATGATCGCGGCGGCCTTATCTTCTTGGGCGCCGACGACGGTCGCTTCGATAGGCATTGGTGACTCCGCTTATGATGGGCTGAGGCGAGGGCGCGGGGATTGTAGTCCAAGTCAGGTCAACTCGCGCACACGAGTTCCAGAGCGGCTGACCATAGGCGCGGTGGAAGGGGATGATCGTCAACAGGGTGCCGCGATGACGCGCTTGCCGTGGCTGGTGTGGGTCGTCGCCGTGTCGGCGTTCGCGGCCCCGCTGCCGACGAAAACCGACCGCGCGCGAGACGAATTGGTCGGACCGGTGCGGACGGTCGCGACACGCTGGCAGGCCAATCACAGGAACGCTGACGGCGCGATCGAGGAGCGGGAACTCGGCGTGGTCGAATACGACGCCGCCGGCAACCTCGTCGTCAGCCGCGAATACACGGGCGCCTTCGTCCGCGAACGCAGGCCGGAGCGTCGCGGCCATGACGAGACGCTGTTCCGATCAGAGATGGGATCGGCGCTCGAGCGGTTCGTCTACGACGCGCACGACAACCTCGTCGGGCGCCGGGCATGGTACAAGGACACGGCTGGCGGCCCGCCCGACATCTTCGAGCGCATGAAGTACGACGCCGCCGATCGCCAGATCGAATCCGACTCGCTCGGGAGCGATGGCGCGCTGTTGGACGCGACGATTTATACCCGGGACACCCGCGGTCTGGTCGTCGTCGAGGAAGACCGGCGCCACGACGCGAAGCCGCCCTACCCGAGAATGCACTACACCTACACGCTCGACGCACATCAGAATTGGACCTCGCGATTCGTCAGGCGGGAAAACGCGCCGGAAGACGCCTACGACTACCAGTACGCCGGCAATCTGTTCCGGACCATCACATACTTCCCCGCATCTTCCCATTGACAGAGGGGTATCGGAGCACCTGGTGTTCGCCGAGGTTGTTCGGCTCTTGGTCGCCGGGAGGATATCGAATCGTCTGACCATGTGCGGAGGACCAGCTCGTCGATTCACTTCGTCGTCTGGGCCGTGGTTGCCAACGCATGTAGGACTGCGTTGCCGTTTCCATAGTCTGGTTCGTCGAGGCAACTGCGGATGGAGACACCGCAGCGGCGGAGACGAAACCGACCGTCGGCACGCATGCGCAACCGAGTGGACGCATGAGCCTACCTCCCGGCGGTCGCTCAACTCGGCTTCGACAGCGGATTGCGACAGAGGTTGAGGCGCTGGACCGTGGCGGTTGAATTGCAGGCATGACCCCACGACCGTGGGAGGGTCAGCGGTATGGGCAGAGTGTGGTTGGCGCGGCTCCATTTGTTCCGTTCGCGCGGGGTCCTCGTCTCCCTCGCCGCCGCTGCGGTGATGTTTACCGGGACCGCTGCTTTCGCCGATCCCATCGTCATTACGGGTGGCGGCGTTTGGTTGCCAGCCGTGTGGACCGGCTTGGATCCGCCATTCGGGTGGGACCTCACCGGCGCCCGGACCTCGCTTGGCGGCATTACGTTCAGCCAGACGGGTGGCAGCTTCGTCCAGCCGGGCGACCCGATCAATCTGAGCAACACGCTCACTGTGTCCGCCAATCCGTTTCGCACCGGGCCGTTCGAGCAGACAGTGAACGGCGTCACCTACAGCGGCGTGTTCCTGTCCGGCACGCTCAATTTCTCCGCAACTCCGGGCACCGTGACGAGTGCGGATTCGGTCGGCTTCGACACGCCGTTCACGATGGACGGATCGCTGTCGTTGTTCCAGGGAGATGCGTCGAATCCGTTTTCACCGGGAAGCCTGCTGTTTACCATTCCCGTCGAGGGCCGCGGTACCGCCTCGCTTGGCCTCGTGCCGCGCGCGGGCATGATGGCCGGTACGTCAGTGAGCTACGCCTTCGCCGACCCAGCCGCGAGTCCCACGCCGGAGCCGGCCACGCTGACGCTGCTCGGCAGCGGCGTGCTCGTGATGGTGGACCGGGCGCGCAGAAAGCGGCGGTGACCTGGAGCAGCGCTGCCATCGACGGCGGGTGGTTCGCTGCGAGCCGTTCTAGGTGAAGCCGGATTTCTTGTCTGACATCGGGCACCTCTCCGATGTGCGGAAGCGGAAGGCGCAACGGTAGCGAACGCTCCGGGCGACGCCGGTCCTTGTGACCGGGAGGAACCCGAGAGCCGCTTTCGCGGGGCCGGCAGCCGCTCGTGTGGAAGCTCGCTTCGGATGATTTGGGCGGCCATTTCGGGCTGATCATCACGACCGGCGCTCCAGCGAGGCCGGCGACAGTGCGGGACGGGACCCGAGCCGTGGATTCGAGGCGGGCGGCCCGCGCCGGTTTCTGCCGTCATCGCCGGTTCATGATCGGCTGATATGGTCCAGCCATGCCGGATAGGGATCGGCCCGTCGTCGAGCGCGATTGCCTCGACTGCGGGGCCTCCGGCGGCATGAAGCTTCAGAACGTCGGCGGGACCACGCCGACGAACATTCCGTTGTTCTACGTGTGCATCAAGTGCGGGACAACGCTGACGATCCCGCCCCCGCGCAGTGTGGTACTCGGCAGCTAACGCCGTTGTGCAGAACGAACAGCGACAGGAGCCGATCCGCGATCGGCGGCCACGACGTGCGCGCGATCATCCTCGCGTCGGCGGAGAGCGGGATCGATCGCGTGCATGACCGGGAGACCGAACACTCACCTCGCCAGGCGCGGGAATGATTGTGTCGTTTGCACAGCCACGCTAGTTCGCCCAGAATGCCCTCGATGCGCAGGGTGTTCCGGTTTCTCTTGATCGTTGCAACGTGCCTCGCGCTCGTAATAGCGGCGCGGTGGCTTAGCCGCCTCTAGAGCAGTGGGAAGTGTCGGATGCGGTCAGGGTGCGCCGGGCCCGCGATCGCGGTGTGCGACATGCGTAGGTCGACCCATTCCTGGGCGATGTAGTGCATCAGCGGCGGGTCTGTGAGTCAGAAAGGAGAGCTTGCCGACAGTTGCCCCTGAGAAAGCAGCGCGAGGAAGGCTCTCGTGAAGAGGGGATTGTCTTCAAGCCACGCCCGGCCGGCGGGCGCTCCAGAAGCGTCGGCGTGAGCCGTTCTGGTTTCCCCAATCCACGCACGGCCCGTGGGATCCATCGACTTATCCCCGTGCGGCAATTTCCTGCCGACGAAGACGACGAAACCACTGGGGGCGGCTGATTCGGTGCCAAACGGCGAGAGCGGAACCTCGACGGTCAGGCTTGCGCCCGGCTGCAACTGCTCGCCCTCCGAATAGCCACCTGGCCCCCACCCCGCCGCACTCACCGGCATGAAGGGGGCGCCGACTGTGACGCCTCGAAGAGACTGCGCAGAAACCATCGTCCTCTCGTAAATCAGCACGTCCCTCAACGGAATCGGCGCCTCGGTGCCGTTCGTCATCGTGAAGACAACTCTGGGTTGAGACGGGGTGTTCAGATTCAGCGTTGCGGCACCAAGGACGAACGGCTCGCCATAGGCGTCCTGTACAACGCGCGCACCCTCCAGTGTGACGACGTCTCCAACGAGCGACACGGTAGCCACCGGAACGGCGTGCTCAAGGGGCCGCGGGTGGGGATATGGATATGCGGGAAGAGTGAGGACCTGCGCCACTGCATTGGTCGGCGCCGCGCTGGCTAACAGCAGGCT